>SBFS01000280.1 GCA_006227825.1 Burkholderiales bacterium
GCCTGCACGGCGCCGGTCTTTTCCATCTGTCTGGCCTTGCCGGCCATCTCCTCGAGCCGGGCGCGCTGCACTTCGTCCAGGCGCCGGGCCAGCAGTTCGGGCGTCAGCTCGGACTGCGGCACCAGCCAGGCAGCCCCGGCATCGACGAGAAAGCGCGCGTTGGCGGTCTGGTGGTCGTCGACCGCCTGCGGGAAGGGCACGAACAGCGCGGCTGCGCCCACCGCGGCGATCTCGGTGACGGTGCTGGCACCCGCGCGGCAGACGATCAGGTCGGCGTCGGCAAAGGCGCTTGCCGTGTCCTCGATGAACGGCGTGAGCGTGGCCTCGACAGCCGCGCCGGCGTAGTTGGCCCGCAAGGCTTCGATCTGCTTCTCGCCGCTCTGGTGGATCACCAGCGGGCGCCGGTCAGCAGGCAGCAGCGCCAGCGCCCGGGGAACGACATCGTTGAGGGCCCTGGCGCCGAGGCTGCCGCCGACCACGAGCAGGCGCAACGGACCGCTGCGACCGGCAAAGCGCGCCGCCGGCGCCGGCTTGCCCAGGAACTCGCTGCGCAGGGGGTTGCCCACCCACTCGGCCTTGGGCAAGACCCCGGGAAACGCGCAGAACACCCGGTCTGCGATGCCGGCCAGCACCCGGTTGGCCATGCCAGGCACCGAGTTCTGCTCGTGCAGGACCAGCGGCCTGCCCAGCAGCGTGCCCATCATGGCGCCCGGGAAGGTGATGTAGCCACCCAGGCCCACCAGCACATCGGGGCGCACCCGCCGCACCACCTTCAGCGCCTGCCAGAAGGCCCGCAACAGGCGCAACGGCAGCAGGGCCAGGGTGACGGGGCCTTTGCCCCGGACACCACCGAAGTCGATGGCCTCGAACGCAAAGCCGTGCGCGGGCACGATGCGGCTTTCCATGCTGTCGGGTGCGCCCAGCCAGTGGACACGCCAGCCGCGTTCGCGCAGTGCCTGGGCCACGGCCAGACCCGGAAAGATGTGGCCACCGGTGCCGCCGGCCATCACCAGGGCGCAGGGCTGGCCGCTCATGGACGGCCTCCCTTCATGAGGAACGCGTCCCGCGTTCGCAGCCGCTGCGCGTCTGCCTGCCGGTTTTCCAGAAACCGCCTGCCGCTCATGGACGGCCTCCCTTCATGAGGAACGCGTTCCGCGTTCGCAGCCGCTGCGCGCCTGCCTGCCGGTTTTCCAGAAACCGCCTGCCGCTCATGGACGGCCTCCCTTCATGAGCTGGCGGTTTTCATAGTCGACGCGCAGGACGATGGCCAGGGCCACGAGGTTGAGCAGGATGGCCGAGCCGCCGTAGCTCATCAGGGGCAGGGTCAGGCCCTTGGTGGGCAGTGCACCGAGGTTGACGCCGATGTTGATGAACGCCTGGAAGCCGATCCACAGGCCGACCCCCTGGGCCACCAGGCCGGCAAAGACCTTGTCCAGCGCGATGGCCTGGCGACCGATCAGCATGATGCGCCGGGTGAGCCAGAGGAACAGGGCAATCAGGACCAGCACGCCCAGCAGGCCGAACTCCTCGCCGATCACCGCCAGCAGGAAGTCGGTGTGGGCCTCGGGCAGCCAGTGGAGCTTCTCGACGCTGCCTCCGAGGCCCACCCCGAAGAGTTCGCCGCGGCCGAAGGCGATCAGGGAATGGGACAGCTGGTAGCCCTTGCCCAGGGCATGCTCGGCGGAAAACGGGTCGAGGTAGGCGAAGATCCTCTCGCGCCGCCACTCGCTCATCATGATCATCAGCGTGAAGGCGGCCACGACCACCACCGAGATGAGGAAGAACATGCGGGCGTTGACGCCACCCAGGAAAAGGATGCCCATGGCGATCACCACGATCACCATGAAGGCACCCATGTCGGGCTGCGCGAGCAGCAGAACCCCGACAACGCCCAGCGCCACCGCCATCGGCGCCACCGCCCTGAAGAAGTGCTCCTTCACTTCCATCTTGCGGACCATGTAGTCGGCCGCGTAGATGAGGACAGCCAGCTTGGCCAGCTCGGATGGCTGGAAGTTCAGCACACCCAGGGGAATCCAGCGTCGGGCACCGTTGACGCCCTTGCCCACCCAGGGCAGCAGCACCAGCACCAGCAGGACCAGGCTGAGGGCGAACAGCCAGGGGGCCATCCGCTCCCATTCCTTCATCGGGATCTGGAACGCAAGCATCGCCGCCACCAGGCCGATGAACATGGCCACACCATGGCGCAGCACGAAATGGGTGTGGGCGTAGCTGGAAAAGCGCGGGTTGTCCGGCAGGGCGATCGAGGCCGAGTACACCATGACCAGACCCCAGGCCAGCAGCGCGACGACAACCCACAGCAGGTGCTGGTCGAAGCCGAGCTGGCGCACGGGCACCGGCCGGGTGCCCGAGTACGAGCGACTGGACAGGCGCACCGGCAGGGCTTCGCCGCCGAGGCTGTGGCCTGCGGAAGTTCCGCGTGCGCTCCCGAGCGGCCAGAGCGCGGACAGGCGCCGGGTCAATCCGCCGATCATGAACCGCCCTCCAGCACGCCGCCGCGCTCCAGGGCCAGCTCGCGCACGGTCTCGACAAACACCCGGGCCCTGTGCACATAGCTGTCGAACATGTCCAGGCTGGCGCAGGCCGGCGACATCAGCACAGCATCGCCGGCACGGGCCAGCCCGGCGGCTGCCCGTACGGCCTGCGGCAGGTCGTGCGCATCCTGGACCGGTATCCCGGCCTCGGCCAGGGACGGTCCGACCTGCTCCCTCAGCAGCGGCGCGTCGCGCCCGATGAGCAGCACGGCGCGTGCATGCCGGACCAGGGGCGCTGCCAGGGGGCCAAAGTCCTGCCCCTTGCCGTCCCCGCCCAGGATCATCACCAGCGGCCGCTCCGCCCCCAGGCCGAGCACGGCGGCCAGGGTGGCGCCGACGTTGGTGCCCTTGCTGTCGTCGAAGTACTCGACGTCGTCGATGATGGCCACGGGCTCCACCCGGTGCGGCTCGCCACGGTACTCGCGCAGGCCGTGCAGCATCGGAGCCAGCGGTGCCCCGGCCGATGACGCCATCGCCAGCGCAGCCAGTGCGTTGGCCGCATTGTGGCGGCCCCGTATCCGCAGGGCGTCGGCGGGCATCAGCCGCTGGAGATACAGCTCCGCCTCCTCCTCGGCCCTGCGTCCGCGCTGCAGCGTTTCATCCATCAGCCGCGCGCGCACCAGCCAGGTCATGCCGTTGACGGTCTCCAGGCCCCAGTCACCGTCCCGGGTCGGCTCGTCGAGTCCGAAAGTCATGAACGGCCTCTGCGGGCGCTGCCGGTTGCGGCCACCGACCTTGACGGTCACATTGGCCGGTCGCCAGGCCATCACACGCTCGTCGTCCCGGTTGAGCAGCATGAGTGCCTGCGCACCGAACACCGCCGACTTCGCGCGGGCGTAGGCATCCATCGAACCGTGCCAGTCCAGGTGGTCCTCGGAGATGTTGAGCACCGTGGACGCGGTCGGCACATCATCCCAGGCCCCGCCCGCGGCCCCGTCGAGCTGGAAGCTGGAGAGCTCGAGCACCCAGACCTGCGGCAGGTGCGGTGGCTCGGGCGGTGGCGGCGCTGGCGGCTCGATCGGTGCGGGGCCGTATTCCTCGTCTTCGACCGCTTCGTGAACCGGCTCCCGTTCCTGGGCAGTAACGGGCTCCGGTCCCGGCTGAGGTTCCGGCTCACGGACCTCGGTCCGGGAAGTGGGGGCCTCGGTCACGGTCGGTTCCGCCTGGGCCCGGTCCGCCCCTTCGGCGGCCTGGGCCATCTGGTCGGCACGGGTTTCCTCGTCGAGCGCCTGGCCCAGCACATCGAGCAGGGCCGGTCCGATGTTGCC
>SBFS01000016.1 GCA_006227825.1 Burkholderiales bacterium
CCCCACTCGGTGAGCTTGGCCGCCACCAGGTCGGAGGTACGCACCTCCTCGAAACACAGCTCCGGGTGGGCATGGATGTCGCGCCGGACCGCGGCGATGGACGCGGCCTGCGTCAGGATGGAATCGATCAGTTGCATGGGAACTCCGGTCGCATGAAGAGGGACCCGTTGCCATCCTAACCAATTGGCGCGCCGGCGTGGTCAATGCAGGCGACACACCGGCTGGCGCCGGGGGTATGCGTCCTGTTATGCTTTTTGCCGGAGCCCGCGGGAGGCCGACCCGGCCCTGCTCCCGTCCACGGCTTCCGGACCACGGAAGTGACCCCAGGCATGACCTTTGCGACGAACTCGCCCCTGCGCACGGTGCGTGGCGCCTGCCCGCACGACTGCCCCGACACCTGCGCCCTGATCACCACGGTCGACGGGCAAGGCCGGGCGGTCCGTGTGCAGGGAGACCCGGACCACCGGCACACCGACGGCGCGCTGTGCACCAAGGTTTCACGCTACGCGGAACGCACCCACCATCCGGACCGCCTCCTGACGCCGATGCGCCGAGTCGGCCCCAAGGGCAGCGGACAGTTCGAACCGGTGGGATGGGACGAGGCCCTGGATGCCATCGCTGCACGCCTGAAGCCCATTGCCGCGCGCGACCCGCAGGCCATCGTGCCCTACAGCTACGCCGGCACCATGGGCCTGGTGCAGGGGGAGAGCATGTCGGCCCGCTTCTTCCACCGCCTCGGCGCCTCGCTTCTGGACCGCACCATCTGTGCTTCGGCCGGTGCCGAGGGCCTGATCCACACCCTCGGCGCCAAGGTCGGCATGAAGGTGGAGCATTTCGCCGAGTCCAGGCTGATCCTGATCTGGGGAAGCAACTCGATCGCCAGCAACCTGCATTTCTGGCGTCTGGCCCAGCAGGCCAAGCGCGATGGCGCCCGGCTGGTCTGCATCGACCCGCGCCGCAGCGAGACCGCCGACAAGTGCCACGAGCACATCGCCCTGCGTCCAGGCACCGACGCCGCCCTCGCCCTGGCCCTGATGCACGAGCTGGTCGTGCACGACTGGCTGGACCACGACTACATCGGGCGACACACCCTGGGCTGGGAGAAACTGCGCGAGCGCGCGCTGCAGTGGCCACCCGAACGGGCGGCCGGGGTCTGCGGCGTGCCGGTCGAGCAGATCAGGCAGCTGGCACGGGACTACGGCACCACGCGGCCGGCCGCCATACGGCTGAACTACGGCATGCAGCGGGTGCATGGCGGCGGCAACGCGGTTCGGGCCATCGCCTGCCTGCCGGCCCTGGTCGGCGCCTGGCGGCACCGGGCCGGGGGCCTGCTGCTGTCCTCGTCCGGCTTCTTCCCCGTCCGGCGCGCCGCCCTGCAGCGACCGGACCTGCTCGGCGAGCGGCAACCGCGCACGCTCAACATGAGCACCATCGGCCAGGACCTGCTGCGCGGTTCATCGCCGGGTTTCGGCCCCAGGGTCGAGGCGCTCATCGTCTACAACAGCAATCCGGTCGCGGTCGCCCCCCAGTCCCCGCAGGTCGCGGCCGGTTTCGGACGCGAGGACCTGTTCACCGTGGTGCTCGAGCATTTCCGCACCGACACCGCCGACCTGGCGGACTTCATCCTGCCGGCCACCACCCAGCTGGAGCACTGGGACATCCACGCCAGCTACGGGCACACCGACGTGCTGCTCAACCGGCCGGCCATCGCCCCGCAGGGGCAGGCACGGACCAACACCGACATCTTCCGCGCCCTGGCCCGGCGCATGGGCTTCGACGACCCGTGCTTCGACGAGGACGACGAAACCCTGTGTCGAATGGCCTACGGCGATGCCGTCGACTTCGAGCGCCTGCTGGCCCAGGGACATGTGACGCTGCCGGTGCCCGACGCCCCCTTCGCCGACGGCGGATTCCCGACCCCGTCCGGTCGCTGCGAATTCGACAGCGCCCGCCTGTCCGCCCTGGGCCTGGACGGCCTGCCCGACCACATCCCCAACCACGAGGTCGCCGGCAGCGACCCGGACCATCCCCTGGCCATGATTTCGCCGCCGGCGCGCAACTTCCTCAACTCGAGCTTCGTCAACGTGCAGAGCCTGCGCGACATCGAGGGCGAACCCTGGCTCGAGATCCACCCGGACGACGCCCTCCCGCGCGACATCGGTGACGGGCAGGCGGTGCGCGTCTTCAACCGGCGCGGTGAATACCACTGCCGTGCGCGTGTCAGCACGCGCGCGAGGCCCGGTGTGGTCAATGGCCTGGGCATCTGGTGGCGCAAGCTGGGCATGAACGGCACCAACGTCAACGAGGTGACCAGCCAGCGGCTGACCGACCTCGGCCGTGCCCCGGTGTTCTACGACTGCTGCGTCGAGGTCGCGCCCCTGCCCGACCCGGCTCCTGGCGTGCGGCCATGAGACGAACCGGCCTGGCGGTTTGCCTGCTGCTCGCATCGGCCATGACCGGCTGCGCCAGCACGGACACCGGCCTGGGCTACTACTGGCAGTCGGTCAACGGCCACCTGCAGGTGATGCGGGCAGCACGACCGGTCGATGCCTGGCTCGACGACCCCGCCACCGGTCCGGCCCTGCGTCAGCGTCTGGAGCTGGCCCGGCGCATCCGGCACTTCGCCTCGGAGTCGCTGGCCCTGCCGGACAACGCCAGCTACAGCCGGTACGCGGACCTGGGCCGGCGTGCGGTGGTCCACAACGTGGTGGCCGCTCCGCCCTACTCGCTCAAGCTCAAGACCTGGTGCTTTCCCGTGGCCGGCTGCGTCGGCTACCGGGGTTACTACGAGGAGGCAGCGGCCCGGCGTTTTGCCGCCTCGCTGAGCGACGATCTGGAGGTCATGGTCTACCCGGTTCCGGCCTACTCCACCCTGGGCTGGCTCAACTGGCTCGGTGGCGACCCGCTGCTGAACACCTTCATCGGCTACCCGGAGGGCGAACTGGCCCGCCTGATCATCCACGAACTGGCGCACCAGGTCCTGTACGTCAAGGGCGACACCATGTTCAACGAGTCGTTCGCCACCGCGGTCGAGCGGCTGGGCGGCAGCCAGTGGCTGCTGCAGCACGCCTCGGAGCAGGCACGGGAGGAATACCGGCGTTTCGACCAGCGCCGCCAGGCCTTCCGCGCACTCACCCGCCAGGTTCGGCGCCAGCTCGGCGAGGTGTTCTCCGATCCTTCTCTTGCAGACGATGCACGACGGGAAGCCAAGGCGACGGTGATGGCCCGGTTCCATGAGGACTACCGCCTGCTGCGCGAAAGCTGGGGCGGATTTGCCGGCTTCGATGCCTGGGTGGCGCAGGCCAACAACGCCAGCTTCGCCGCCCAGGCGGCCTACGACGAACTGGTGCCCGGCTTCGAGGCCCTTTTCGTGGCCTCGGGCCGCGACTTCGCCCGCTTCTACGAGGCGGTGCGCGCGCTGGCACGGCAACCGGTCACCGAACGGCACGCCGCCTTGCGCGCCCTGGCCGAAGGCGCCACGACAGCGGCACTGCAGCTACCATAGCCGGTGGCAGCGACAGGCCATCCTCCCCGCAAGAACCGCACCGAAGACCATGGCAGAGATCCACATCCGACGCAACCACCACCTGGGCATGGCCGGGGCCCGCAAGGTCGCCTGGCGCTGGGCCGAGCAGGCCGAACAGGAGTTCGACATGAGCTGCAGCTACGAGGAAGGCAAGGCCTGCGACGAGGTGCAGTTCAGCCGCAGCGGCGTTTCCGGCACGCTGAAGGTGACCAAGGACCACTTCGAACTGGACGCCAAGCTCGGCTTCCTGCTGGGCGTCTTCCGCGACCGCATCGAAACCGAGATCGTGCGCAACCTGGACGAGTTGCTGGCGACCAAGAAGCCGGACAAGAAACCCAGGGCCTGAATGCCGGGGGCGGCTTGCGGCCCCGGCAAGGTCAGCTCAGGGACTCGATCAGGTCGATGTACTTCTGCATCGCGTCCTCCGGCGAGGTGCCCTTGCACGAATTCCATGCATCCCACTTGGCGCGACCGACCATGTCGGCAAAGCCGGGCTTCTTCTCGGTGTTGTCACCCGTGGTCGCCTGCTTGTACAGGCCGTAGATCTTCAGCAGGGTGGCGTTGTCGGGGCGTTCGCTGAGCTTCTTGGAGTTGGCGACAGCGGCTTCGAACCGGCTCTTCAGGCTGGACATGGTGACTCCTCGTTGTGGTTGGCCGGACAGGCGCAGCACACCCGCCGGTCCCGGTTGAACAGGCTTTGGTATCTTACGGCTGCGAGAGCCTGCAAAATTAGACAGGCGCACCCACAAACCGGCCTTCGCTCCACGCCAGCAGGCCGCTCCCCAGGAGACAGCATGGCCCAGAACGCCGCCGTGGCACCCGATCAGCCACATGCATCCGCCCGAGGGCACCGGCGGCAGAGTGCGCCTACCGGCCTGGCCCACGAGCTGGCCTCGACCCTCGGGCTCGACGGCGAGCGCATGAGCAAGGTGGACACCGCATGGCTGCGCATGGACTCGGCGTCCAACCTGATGATGATCGTCGGCGTCTGGATCCTGCGCCCCGGCATCGGGCTGGCCGACCTGCGCGAGCGGGTGCGCGAGCGGCTGCTGCCCTACCGCCGATTCGTGCAGATCGCCCGGCAGGACCTGACGGGCGCGACATGGGTCGATGACCCCCAGTTCCGTATCGACCACCATGTGGTGGCCCGGCCACTCAAGCGCGTCCGGGGTCAGTCACAGCGCGAGGCCCTGCAGGCGCGGGTGGGCGAGCTGGCGCTCGAACCCCTGCATCCGGACCGCCCGCTCTGGCAGTTCGAGCTGGTGGAGCGCCACGAGGGCGGATCGGCACTGATCGCCCGCATCCACCACTGCATCGGCGATGGCATCGCGCTCATCAGCGTGATGATGAGCCTGGTCGACGGCGGCTCTGCTCCTGTCAGGCGCAGGAAGCGCCCGCCCAAGGAAGGCCTGGAGGCGGCCGAGGACTGGCTGGCCGACACCCTGATCCGGCCGCTGGGCGACATCACCGCCCGCGCACTCGAGGTGGCCGGCGGCAGCGCCGCCCGGTCGCTGGCCCTGATGGCGTCGCCGCAGCAGGGACTGAACGAGTCGATCGACCAGGCCGCCCATGTGGCCCGGCTGGGTACCCAGCTGGTGAGCGACCTGGCGGATCTGGCCCTGATGCCCGACGACTCGCCCACGCGCCTGAAGGGCCAGCCCGGCATGTCGAAAAGGGTGGCCTGGTGCGAACCCATCCCGCTGGACCGGGTCAAGGCGATCGGCAAGGCCCTCAACTGCTCGGTCAACGACGTGCTGCTGTCGTGCGTCGCCGGGGCGATCGGCGCCTACCTGCGGGAACTGGGAGACGACACCCGGGGGGTGGAGATACGCGCCATGGTGCCGATCAACCTGCGCCCGATGTCGGAGGCCTGGAAGCTGGGCAACCGGTTCGGCCTGGTACCGCTGGTGCTGCCGATCGGGATCGTGAACCCGATCGAACGCGTGTTCGAGGTGCGCAGGCGCATGAACGACCTCAAGGGCAGCCTGCAGCCGATCCTGACCTTCGGCCTGCTGTCCCTGGCCGGCCTGCTGGTCAAGCCGGCGCAGGACGCGCTGCTGGCCCTGTTCGGGCGCAAGACGACCGCCGTCATGACCAACGTGCCGGGACCGGGCGAGAAGCTCAGGCTCTGCGGCGCCACGCTGGAGCAGACCATGTTCTGGGTGCCGCAGTCCGGCACCGTCGGTCTGGGCGTCTCGATCCTGAGCTACGGCGGCGGGGTCCAGTTCGGTGTCATCGCCGACAGCGGCCTGTGCCCCGATCCGCAGCGCATCATCGACCGCTTCGAACCCGAATTCAACCAGTTGCTGACCGTGACCCTGATGCTGCCCTGGGGCGAGAGCTGAGCGGGCACCCGCCCAGGCTCAGACCGCCAGCAGGCGCCGGTCGGCGATTTCGAGCAGTCCGTCGAATATCAGGGTGTCGACCAGCTCGAAATGGTTCGTCATGCTCGGCGCCATCTTCCAGCCGGCACCGCCGGTCATGTAGCAGGCCGGCTCCTGGCCGCAATGCCGGCGCAGGTTCTCGACCATGCGCTGCACGGCACCGGCAATCGCGAAGGTGCCCCCGCTGGTGAGGGCATCGCTGGTGTTGGTGGGAAAGTCGCGCACCTCGCCGGTGGGCACATGAAGACCCGCCGTGCCGGACTCCAGGGCCCGCAGCATGATGCCGTGACCGGGCAGGATGATGCCTCCGAGGAAGCGTCCCCCGGCATCGATGGCCTCCACCGTGACGGCCGTGCCGACCATGACCACCACGCAGGGCCTGGGCGGGCCGCTGGCCAGCAGGCGCTGGCGGGCACCGATCATGGCGACCCAGCGGTCCGAGCCCAGTCGGGCAGGATGGTCATAGCCGTTGGTCAGCCCGGCCTCGGTGCTGCTGGAGACGACCCACTGGGGCGGCACGTCCCACAGCTCCAGCTGCTCCTCGACGCGGCGCTTGACGGCGTCGCCGGCCACGATGCAGCCGACCACCCAGCGCGGCGCCTGAAGGCCGCTCCAGTCGCCCTCGGCCAGTGTTTCGATGTTCTCGAGGAACTGGGCACCATGGGCCAGCAGACGTGCGCCGACACGGGGTCCTTCGTAAAGCGCCCACTTCAGGCGCGTGTTTCCCACATCCAGAGCCAGGAAAGTCATGGCCGCATTATCGCCACGGCAGCGCGACGGTCTTGCCGCATCGCAACATGGACCCCTGGGACATGGCGCCCCGCGCAGCGTGGGGGCCACAGGCCTGCCGCCGGGCCGCCCCAAGGCAGGCCAGCCCCCTCGGGGGGCAGCGACCCGCGCAGCGGTGGAGCGTGGGGGCCCACAGGCCTGCCGCCGGGCCGTCCCAAGGCAGGCCAGCCCCCTCGGGGGGCAGCGACCCGCGCAGCGGTGGAGCGTGGGGGCCCAAAGACCTCAGAGCAGGCCCATCCAGCAGGCACGCTGGACGGCCGCCAGCTTGCTGTCGGTCTTGAGCTTGGCCATGGCGTTGGCCAGGTGGTAATTGACGGTGCGCTCCGAGCAGTCCATGCGCTGGGCCGTCTCCCGGGCCGTCAGGCCCTGGAAGGCCAGGTTCAGGCTCTCGAGCTCCCTCGGACTGAGGTTCAGGCGCCGGTCGGCGATCGAGCGCTTGAGCAGGGGCCAGATGTTCAGCGCCGTCCAGGCCAGTGTCGCTGCCTCGCTGCGTCCGGCGAAGGCCCGCGGGCTGAACATGAAGCATTCGAAAGCCCGGCCGGCCGGCAGGCTGAAGGCAACCCGCACCAGGGTCTGCTGGCCGTGCGCCAGCCAGAGGCGCCGCCAGCGGCTGTCCGGATCGTGGGCCGACTTGGCGATTTCCTGCCAGACCACCAGCGGCGCGTCGCTGTCGCGCCAGCCCGCGCCGAAGTCGCGGCTCTCGGCCAGCGCCTGCGCTGCGTTCAGCAGCCGGGGCGGATGAATGGCCAGCACCTGGCGGTCGTCCCGCCCGCCCGTCGGGTCGGGGCCGAGCACCAGCAAGGCCTCCACGCCCTGGTCCTTGAGGGCACAGAGCCAGTCGGCCAGCACGGCATCCAGGCCGATGCTGTCAAAGTTGACAGGCAGGGTCATGACGGGACAGAAGGTTTGGTATGAGAATGATAGTTTGTTACCACCCCAGACCCCCATATTTCAGGCCCAGCCGACCAACGGAACGTCGACCCATGTCACCGCGGAGCCTGGCATGCCTCTAGACCGCCTCTGGCTGAGCAGCGCCCGGCGGCGTCTGGGTCGCTGGCTGGTCGACGAGGTGGTGCGCACCCCCGCGGAAGTCATCCTGCACCCTTCCCGCACCCGGCTCCAGTGGCTGGGCGCCTTCACCGTCGTCGGCCACCTGTTCTTCGCCTGGTTCTGGGGACAGTACCTGCCCCAGCCCTACGAGAACGCGGCCGTGCGGACCCTGATCGCCGCCAGCGGGCTGCTTCTGCTGCTGCCATCCATCAACCAGGACCCCCAGGCTCCCCGCACCGCCTGGGTGTTCTCCCTGGTGGCCTGGGTCCAGTTGCCGCTTTTCTTCTCCTGGATGTACTGGATGAACCACGGCAACGCGGTCTGGCTGGGGTCCATGGCCTGCATGATCGTCATCTATTACCACCTGACCGACTGGCGGCTGGCCAGCCTGGGCCTGTTGCTGGGCCTGGTCCTGAGCCATGTGGTGGCGCAGCCGCTGCTGCAGACGGCCTCCGGCCACGGCCACGCGACCGACCACCTGGCCGTGCTGGGCTTTGCCTGGCTCGCCGCACTCCTGCTGGGCGCCTCAAGCGCCAACCTGCGGCGAACGCGCTTGCTTGCCACCATGAGCACCATCGGCGTGGTGGCCCACGAGTTGCGCACGCCCCTGGCCACCCTGAACCTGCTGTCCGACGTGCTGCGCAACCTCGCTCAGCAGGATGTGCCGGAAGCCAAGCGGCGCCGCATCGAGGAGCTGGCCGGTCGCCTGCAGGGCCTGGTCAGGTCCATGCACCGGCAGATCGACACCCAGATCGCCAACGCCCAGCTGATGCGCCTGCCGCGGGATGCGACCCCCATCCGGGCGGCGGCGCTGGTCCAGGATGCGGTGGAGGCCTTTCCGTACCGCTCCAGCCGGGAGCGCGACTGCGTCCAGGTACACATCCAGCACGACTTCTGCTTCAAGGGTTCGCAGCAACTGTTCAGCCAGGTGATGAGCAACCTGATCAAGAACGCCCTGCATGCCCTGGCCGCCGCCGGCACGTTCCCGACCCCGGGTTCGCTGCGCATCGACGTCGGGCTTCACCATGGACGCGGGCGCATCGCGGTCACCGATGAAGGGGTGGGCATTGCCCACGAGCACCAGGCCCGGGTGTTCGAACCCTTCTTCTCCACCCAGACCGGGGCAGGCAGCGGACTGGGGCTGACCTTTTGCAAGAATGTGGTGGACACGGCCGGAGGCGATATCTCGCTGGTGTCGGAGCCCCACCACGGAACCGTCATCATGCTCGACCTGCCGCTCTACCCGATGGCCTGACCCCACCTTCCATCGGCCTGCGGACCGCCTGCGATGCACTCCACCTTTGCACTCTTTCACCGCTCCGGCAGCACGGTGTTCGTCGACGATGACATCGACTACCTGGAGATGCTGGGCATGGTCCTGCCCGGCCACTGGCAGGTGGAGCTGTATGCGCACCCCGGGAAGTTCCTGGAGCGGATGAAGGACGAGCCGGCCCGCTGGGAAGCCGATGCCGCCCTGCAGCTGCAGATGATCGACCGGGGACGCCAGGGCCAGGCCATGGCTCCCCAGATCCTGCGCTACTGGGCGCGGAACTCGGGTCGCTACGAACTCATCAAGACCTGCGTGATCGACTATGCGATGCCGGGCATCCACGGCCTTCAGGTGCTCGATGCCCTGCTGGACTGGCCGGGATCGCGGGTGCTGCTGACAGGACAGGCGGACGACCAGGTAGCGATCGGCGCATTCAACCGCGGGCTGATCGACCAGTACATCCCCAAACATGCGAGCAACATCGGTGTGCAGCTCAACAGCAAGCTGCGTGCCCTGCACCAGGCCGCCCACACCCGCCTGAACGGCATGTGGCGGGCCACACTGAGCAGCGACCAGTACGCCTGGCTCCAGCTCCCGTCGGTGGCCGACAGCCTGCGCGAGCGCAGCGACCGGTTGTGGGTCGAGCATGTGGTGCTGGCCGACCCCTTCGGCCTGCTGGCCATGGACGCACAGGGTGGCTGTCACTGGCTGCAACTGGAACCGGCCGACCGCCTGGGCGAGCTGGCCGAACTGGCGGCCACCGCGGGCCTGGGACCGTCCACCTGCCGGGACATCGAGTCCGGTCGGAAGCTGGCCGCGATCGAGCTGCACCAGCAGTTGGGCCTGTCGGGTCCGGTGCCCCTGGCGCCGCCTTTTGCCGTTGACCCGGAGGGCAGGCTGCTGGGTGCCCACTTTGCGCTGCCGGCCAGCGACCTGCCCCTGCCTGTGCCCTCCTACCGGCACTTCCTGGACACCTGCCGGCAGCGCCGCATTCAGGGCGCCTGAACCGGTTCGGCAGCGCGGCCCTTTCGCGCCAGCGGCCAGGACCAGGGGCGCACCTGCTGTGCGACTTCGGCCGTGACCGCCTGCAGGTGTTGCAGCTCGGCATCGGTGAGCGCGGCGTGCAGGGTCAGGCGCACCATGGTGCGGTTGCGGCTGGTGGCGGGCGCACAGAAGACAGCGCCGAACACACCCCTGGATTCCAGCGCATCGCGCAGCACCATGGTGTCGGGCTCGCTGCCCGCCTCCAGGGCAATGATCTGCTCCGACCCCTGGTGGACCGGATAGCCCTGGTCCTGCAGAAAGGCACGCAC
>SBFS01000295.1 GCA_006227825.1 Burkholderiales bacterium
GCGGGGCGCTGTTCCTGCAGCCAAGCGGTCAGGGCGGTGAAGCCGAGCATCATGAGCGCGTGCCGGATCGAACCGATCTCGCGCCGGGTGTTGAAGGGCGCCGAGTTGACCATCAGCAGCAGGCGGTAGACCAGCACCGGATCCTGCCGGACCAGCCGCTCCAGGTGCTCCAGCGAGGTGTCTTCCTGCACGGCCTGCATGATCTGCCCGATCACGGCCGGGTCGCAGTCCATCGCGCGCGAACCGATGGACCGCAGGACGTCTTCTTCGGGCCAGCCCAGCAGGCCCCAGGCCCCGGCCGTGTCCAGGCAGTGGGCCGCCAGCCGGTGGCTGGCGATCCCGGCGTATGCCTGGCCCGCCACCATCAGCGGCGACGGCGTGCCCTGGTCCAGCGCCTGCAGCAGCATCTGCGAGCCGGCCTCGTCGACACGGACCAGGGTGCGGCATTCCGGCGGGCTGTTCCAGTCCGGACCCAGCTGGCCGATCTGCGCCTCGCGCAGCAGGCGGTGGCCGCGCTGCAGGGCCAGCGAGAACGCAAAGCGCGCCTCGTCCTCTGCGAACTCGTCGGCCGGGCAGACCAGCCAGGTGTTCTGCGCCGGTTCGCAGTCCAGCACCTGGCGGCGCAGTGCGGGCGACTCGATGGACAGGAGCAGCGTCGGTGCCGCCGCCGGCCAGTCCTGGCCCAGCACCTGCATCAGGTGGCCGGCGTCGACCGCATCGGGATCGAGGCACAGCACCCGCAGGTACACGCCCGCCAGCTGCCGGTCCGGATTCCAGAAGGGCTGGTATCCGATGGCGATGCTGTCCAGAACGCTGTGGCTCATGGCGGATCAGTTCAAGGGGGCTTCAGCCGACGTACTGGAACAGCGACAGGCGCTGGACCTGCGCGTAGGACTTCAGGGCGGCTTCCAGCGCCACCTGCTTGTTCTGGAAGTCCGATATGCCCTTGACCATGTCCAGGTCCTCCAGGCGGGACTTCTCGATCTCGTGGTCGTCGGCGCGCCCCTGCAGCAAGCTGTCGAGCGAGTCGGCCCGGTTGAGCCATTCACCGGCCCGTCCCCGGGCCAGCAGCACCCGGTCCAGGCCCGCATCGAGCTCGGTCATCACCCGCTCCAGTTCCTGCTGCTGGTGGGCACCCCGGTTGTCACCCTGGTAGCGCAGCGCATCGACCGCATCCTGCACCACGCGGAAGATGTCGGTCGGCCCGGTGGCCGGCCGCAGTTCGACGCGGTCGCCGTCGGCGGGGTCGCCGTCCATGCGCAGGGAAATGCCGTCGAACTCGACCGTCCGGCCGGCCTCATAGGGAACCCCGGTCAGGACAGGGGTGCCGCTGGTCTGGTTGACCACCGTGAACCGCATCTCGCCCGCCACTTCGGCAAAGCTGATCTCGTAGTCGGCGCCTGTGAGCTGGCCCGGGTCGGTGACCTGACCGACGTCGGTCCGGATGCTGCCGCTGTTGGCCGGATCCAGGGCCACGGTGAAACTGCCGTTGCCGCGCGGGATGCGCATCCAGATGGCGTCCCCGTCGAGCGCCTGCGGCAGCGAGGTGTTGCCCGCTGCCGCCTGCCCGCGCTGGCCCGCGAACACGACGCCCGCGGCTGGCGGGCCGTAGGTGTCGACAAAGGGAACCTGGGCACCGCCCAGTCCGCCGAACAGGGTGCGGCCGGCGCTGTCGCGCAGGTTGGCCACGCCGATGAGCTGCTCGCGCAGGCCTTCGAGCTGGCGCGCGATGTCCTCGCGTTCGCTCGGACCGAAGGAGCCGTTGCCGGCGGTGACCAGCAGCTCGCGCACCCGCTGCAGCAGGTCGCCCGATTCGGCCAGACCGCTCTCGGCCTGCTGCAGGCTGGTGCGCGAGGCCTCCAGCGCACGCAGGTCGGCCTGCACACGGGAGAGGCGGTTGGCGGCGGACTCGGCCAGGGTTGCAGCGACCGGGTCGTCGCTGGGCTTGAGCACCCGCTTGCCGGTGCTCAGGCGTTCCTGCTGGGTGGCCAGATCGGCCTGGCGCTTGGCCAGCAGCTCGATGGTGCTGTCGTAGGCGTTGGCGGTGGCGACTCTCATGCCGGTGTCCTGTTCATCTTATCGGCCGACGGTCTGCAGCAGGCTGTCGAAGGTGCTCTGGGCGACCTGCAGGAACTTGGCCGAGGCCTGGTAGGCCTGCTGGAACTGCAGCAGGCGCGCTGCTTCCTCGTCGAGGTTGACGCCGGCGACCTGGGTGCGTGCCGACTCGGCGGCGCTGGCAACCTGACCGGAGAAGTTCGCGGCGAACTGCGCTCCCTGCACGCGTGTTCCCACATCGGAAAACAGGCTGATGTAACCGTCGGCCAGGGCCACGCCCTCGAAAGTGGGTCGTGACCGCATGGCCAGCATCGCATTGGCGTTGCCGGCGTTCTGGGCCACCGAGGCCGCTGTGGCTGCCTCGACGGTGAAGCGGTCACCGGGCGCGGGGCTGCCGCGCAGGGTCAGGCTCCAGCCGTTGACCTCGATGGGCATGCCGGGGGTGAAGGGTGTGCCCGGCAGCGCACCGTCGATGGTGTAGGTGCCATCGGCCTGGAACTCGATCTGGGTGGCGGGCACAGGGGCAGGCAGTGCCGAGACGGCGTACAGGCTCTCGATGCTCAGGCCGCTGCTGTTGCCGGTGTCGGGCACCACGTTGACCGGACTGGCGGCGGCCAGACGATCGGGGGATGCCAGCGCCATCTGGAGATTGCGGGCCACGGCCTCGTAGGGGCGGACCCGGAAGCGGTCTCCGTCGGCGGCCACCCCGGTGTCCACACTGAACCGCAGGCCGTCGAGATCGAAGCTGGCCGGAGGCCCCGCGAAGCTGGTGGTCTGGCCATCGCTCAGCCGAACGACGCTGACACTGCCGGTCTCGAAACGAAGCTCGTAGTCGGAGGCCCGCAGGGCGGAGGCATCGAGCACCTGCGCGCTGATCTCGGCGTTTCCGCCATTGCCGACATCGGCAATCCCTGGCGCAGGGGCCGGCGGCACGAAGAAGGCCTGTCCCGGCTGGCCATTGAGGTCCAGCCCGAGCGACTGCTGCTGGTTGACCAGGGTGGCGGTGGACAGGGCCATGCGACCGAGCAGGTTCTGCACATCGGTCAGGTCCCGGTTGAGGAAGCCCATCAGGCCGGCCAGTTCGCCGCCACCCAGACTGGCTTCGGCCAGCGGCGTGGAGGCACCGGCCTGGACGAACGACAGGCTGATGCTGGAGGTGTCGGAAGGATCGCGAACCACCGCCAGGCTGTTCGCCCGGGCACCGAGCACCAGGGGCTGGCTGCCGCCGACGAAGACGCTGACGCTGCCGCCTTCGGCAGGCACCACGCTGGTCTGCACCTTTTCGCTGAGCTGGCGCAACAACTGGTCGCGCTGGTCCAGCAGGTCGTTGGGGGTGTGGTTGGACCCCTGGGTCTCGATGATGCGCTGGTTGATGGAGGCCAGGTCGGTGGCCAGCCGGTTGATGGCGTCGACCGTTCCCTGCACCTGCTGCTGGGTGCTGTCGCGCAGCAGGTCCAGCTGCCCTGCCGTGTTGCGCATGCGGCTGGCGAACTCGTCGCCGCGCGCAATGGCCACCACGCGCGCGGTCAGGTTGCCGGGCGCCGAGGCGACATCGCTCCATGCGTTGAGCATGTCGTTGAGGGACGCGCCCAGCCCGTTGCTGCCCAGCGGGAAGGCGCTCTCGAGCTGCTGCAGGCGGGACAGGCGGACCGCATCGGCGGCCGCGATGGCCGACGTCAGCCGGGCCTCGCGGGTCAGGTAGGCATCATGCGCGCGTTCGACGGTGTCGATCTGCACGCCCTTGCCCATGTAGCCGCTGCCGAAGAACTGGTAACCGGCCGTCTCCAGCTCGACGCGCTGGCGCGAATAGCCGGGTGTGTTGACATTGGCGATGTTGTGGCCGATGACCTTGAGCGCCGCCAGGTTCGTGGTCAGGGCGTTGGCACCGATGCTCAGGGAAGAAGACATGGCGTGTCACCCTCAGGTCTGAACCCGCTTGAGATCCATGGCCATGTTGATGGCCCGCGTGAGCTTGGCTGCGTACTGCGGATCGGTCGCGTAGCCGGCACGCTGAAGGCTGTGCGCGAAGCCCTGCACCGAATCGAGCTGCTCCATGACGGGCTGGTAGCGTGTGCTGCCGCCGATCAGCCTGGCGTAGTCGCGAAAGGCCTCGTCGTAGGAGTCGTAGGCGCGGAACTTCGCCACCGTCTTGCGCGGCACACCGTCGACATACTCGGTGGTCATGACCTCGGCCACCTTGCCCTTCCAGGCGGAGGTGGCCTTGATGCCGAACAGGTTGAAGGACGGGGAACCGTCGCGGTGGCGGATCTCGCTGCGGCCCCAGCCGGTTTCGTGGCCGGCCTGACCCAGCATGAAGCCAGCGGGTATGCCCGATTCGCGCTGGACGCGGGCGGCGGCCTCGGCATGCCGGGCGACAAACTCCGCCTGGCGACCGCCTGCCCCGGCGCGCGAGGCGACCTTCGAGACGGTGCTGCCGGCCAGCAGACCGGTTTCGCCGGTCGGTGGCGCCGATGCCACGTCTGCCGTTGCCCGGCTGCGATCGATCTGCTGACCGAGCTGCCGCTCGATGGCCTGCGACAGGCCACCGGGCAGACCGGAGAGCTGGACGGCGAACTGCTGGTCCAGCAGGTCGTTGCCCAGCTGGCTGCCCGGTCCGTCGAGCAGACCCGACTGCATGGTGGCTTCGCGCATGCTCTTGATCAGCTCGCGCATGAAGAGCGACTCGAACTGGCGCGCAGCCTCCTTGAGCGCGGCCCGGCCGCCGTCACCCTGACGTCCTGCGCCGTGGCGCAGGGCATCGAGGGCGGTCGGGTCGGCCGCCAGCCCCTGGGGGAGCATGAGCGGCGCGCTCATATCACCTCGAGCTCCGCGTTCATGGCGCCGGCGGCCTTGATCGCCTGCAGGATGGCCAGCAGGTCCTGCGGTGTGGCACCGAGGCTGTTGAGCATGCGCACCAGGTCGGCCAGCTGCGGGGCAGCGTCCATCTGGATCAGGCTGCCGCTGTCCTGCGCGATCTGGATGCTGGCCTGCTCGGCCACCACGGTCTGTCCGCCCGGGGCCAGCGGTCTGGCCTGGCTGATGACGGGTGTCGAGCTGATGCTGACCGAGAGATTGCCGTGGGCCACCGCCACCGGCGCCAGCGTGACGGCCTGGTTCATGACGATGGAGCCGGTTCGGGTGTTGACGATGACCTTGGCGACCGGAACGACCGCCTGCAGCGGGATTTCCTCGACCTCGGCGAGGAAACTCACCCGGGCATGCGGGTCTGCGGGCGCCTGCAGCCTCACCACCCGTCCGTCGATCGCGCTGGCCACACCCTCGCCCAGGCGGGTGTTGATGGCTTCGGCCACCCGGCGTGCGGTCTGGAAGTCGGCCGAGTTCAGGCCGAGGTCGATGGTCGGCCCGAGCGCGAACGCGGTGGGCACCGAGCGTTCCACCTGCGCCCCGGACGGGATTCGCCCGGCGCTCAGGTGGTTGATCTGCACCTTGCTGCCACCGGCCGCGGCACCTGCGCCGCCCACCAGCAGGTTGCCCTGGGCGATGGCGTAGACCTCGCCGTCCAGGCCCTTGAGAGGCGTGGCAATGAGGGTGCCGCCCCGCAGGGACTTGGCATTGCCGATCGAGGAGACCGTGACATCGATGGTCTGCCCCGGCTGGGCGAATGCCGGCAGCTGGGCCGTGACCATGACGGCGGCCACGTTCTTGAACTGCGCCCGCGCGTCGGCCGGCAGCGTCAGGCCCAGCTGCTGCAGGTAGTTGTTCATGCCCTGGGCGGTGTAGGGCATCTGGTTGGTCTGGTCGCCGGTGCCGTCCAGGCCCACCACCAGGCCGAAGCCGGTGAGCTGGTTGCTGCGCACGCCCTGCACCGCAGCGACCTCCTTGATGCGCACGGTCTGCGCCAGCGCCGCGGCGCCCCAGACCGAGGCCAGCAGCAGCACCAGCGCAGCCACGCACGCGCGCAGGCGCACCAGGGCACCAGGGTTGGGCAGGGACAGGGTGCGGGCTTTCATCATGGGTTCTATGCTAGGCAGGCTCAGAACGGCAGAACGCTCAAAAAGACCCGGCCCAGCCAGCCAATTGCCTGCGCTTCGTCCATCGCGCCGCGGCCGCGCGACTCGATGCGCGCGTTGGCGACCTGGGCCGAGGCCACCACATTGCCGGGCCGGATGTGGCGCGGATCGACGACACCGGAGAAACGCAGGACATCGACATTGCGGTTCACGCCGATCTGCTTCTCGCCGACCACCACCAGGTGTCCGTTGGGCAGAACCTCCTGCACCGTGGCCGTGATCGATCCGGAGAAGGTGTTGGCGTTCTCGGTGCTGCCCTCGCCGGAGAACTGGTTGTCCGACGTCGCGTCCAGCTGGAAGTTGTTGCGCCTGTCAAGGTCGCCGGGCCGGATCAGCGGCAGGGCGTCGATGCTGCCCGAGACGCTGCCCGAGCGGTCGACGGACGATGTCGACCTCTGGGTGGCGCTGATCTTCTCGACGATCTGGATGGTCACCGTGTCGCCCGGGTGGCGCGCGCGCGGATCCTCGAAGGCGGGCCGGTAGCGCGATGGCTGGAACAGGCTGCCGGTGGGCTGTGCCGATCCGGCCGGCGCCTGCACATACAGGATGGGCTTGGTCGGCTCCAGCTCGACCGGCGCAGTCTGGCAGCCGGCCAGCCAGACCAGGGCGCCAAGCCACATCGGCCGGGGCCATGTCGCTGCGGGCGCCGGCGGCCGGGCAGGGGCCGGTTCACGGGGCTGGGTGGTCTGTTGCATGTTGCTGCTCCCCGTCACAGCTGCGACAGACGCTGCAGCATCTGGTCGGAGGTCTGGATGGCCTTGGAGTTCATCTCGTAGGCGCGCTGGGTCTGGATCATCGTGACCAGCTCCTGGACAACGTTGACGTTGGACGTCTCCACGTATCCCTGCATCAGGCTGCCCATGCCGACCGTGCCGGGCGCGGCGTTGGTCGGCGCTCCGGAGGCGACGGTCTCGCCAAACAGGTTCTGTCCCAGCGGTTCCAGGCCACCCGGGTTGATGAAGCTGGCCAGTTCGATGTTGCCCACCTGCTGGGGCGCGGCATTGCCGGGCACCTTGACCGAGACCACGCCATCGGGGGAGACGGTGATGCTCTGGGCCTCGGGCGGGATGGTGATGTCGTTGGCCAGAGGCAGGCCGCTGGAGGTGACGATGCGTCCCTGGGCGTTCAGCTTGAGGCTGCCGTCGCGGGTGTAGCCGGTCGTGCCGTCGGGCAGCGTCACCTGCAGGAAGCCGTTGCCGTTGACCGCGATATCGAGCTGGTTGCCCGACTGCTGCAGGCTGCCCTGGGTGAAGCTGCGCGAGGTGGCGACGGTTCGCACGCCCAGCCCCAGCTGCAGTCCGGTAGGCAGCTGGTTCTGCTCGTCGGCGGCGGCGCCGACCTGGCGCAGGTTCTGGTACATCAGGTCCTCGAACACGGCCGTCGAGCGCTTGAAGCCGTTCGTGGACACGTTGGCCATGTTGTTGGAAATCACGTCCAGCTGGTTCTGCTGGGCCTGCATGCCGGTCTTGGAGATCCAGAGCGAGTTCATCATGACGGTCTGCCTGCGAAGGATGAAGAAAACTTGGGGTGGATGTCAGCCGCCGAGGCCGAGCAACTGGGCTGCGGTGCGGTCGTTGGTCTCGCCGTTCTGCATCATCCGCATCTGCAGCTCGAACTGCCTGGCCACGGCGATCATGCCCACCATGGCTTCGACCGGATTGACGTTGGAGCCTTCGAGCGCACCGCCCTGCACACGGGCCTGGGCGTCGGCCGGCAGGGGCTCGCCGAGCGGTCCCCTGAACAGGCCGTCGTCTCCGCGGGCCAGCGGCTGCTCGGGGCCCGGTGTGACGAGCTTGAGACGGCCCAGCGCCTGGGGCGGCTGCTCGCCGACTCGGGCGCTGACGCCGCCGTCGGCCCCGATGTCGACCTGGGCATCGGGCGGCACGACGATGGGCGCTCCCGCATCACCGAGAACAGGCAGACCCTGGGCCGTGACCAGGGTGCCTTCGGCATCGACCTGGAAGGCCCCGGCGCGCGTGTAGGCCTCGGTGCCGTCCAGGGACTGCACCGCGAAATAGGCACCGCCGCGCGCCGCCACGTCCAGGCTGCGGCCGGTCATCTGGACCGGACCCGGGGCATCCAGATGGCCCGCGGTCGCCTCGAGCGCAAAGACGCGCGTGGTCGAACCCTCGCCGCGCACGGGGACCGCCCGGAATGTGGCCAGCTCCGCGCGAAAGCCCGGCGTCGAGGCGTTGGCCAGGTTGTTCGCCAGCAGCTGCTGCCGGTGGGCGGCGGCACTGGCGCCGGTCATGGCGGTGTAGATCATGCGGTCCATGGCATGCTCCTTGGGAAGGAATGGGCAGGAAACCTGCTGTCAGGCCGTGGCCGGCCTGCTCAGGTTCACCTCATGTTCAGCAGGGTGCTGAGCACCTGGTCCTGGGTCTTGATGGTCTGGGCATTGGCCTGGTAGGCGCGCTGGGCGGTCATCATGCTGACCAGTTCGGCGGTGAGGTCGACATTGGAGTCCTCCAGCGCACCGGAACGCAGGGCGCCCATGCTGCCCTCGCCGGGGGCACCGCGCACCGGCTCGCCGGACGTGAAGGTCTGGGCCCAGTTGCCGCCGCCGACGGGCGACAGGCCCTGCACGTTGCGGAAGTTCACGAGCGCGACCTGGCCGGCGGCGATCGACTGGCCGTTGGAGTAGCGCGCCATGATCACGCCCTGCTCGCTGATGCCCAGACTGGTCAGCTGGCCGGGGCGGTAGCCGTCCTGCGTGAGGTCGCTGACGGCAAAGCTGGTGCCGAACTGGGTGGCCCGGGCGAGGTCGAGCTCCACGTTGAACACGGCGGCCGGATCGTTGGGGGAAGCCAGTTGCAGAGGGGGAATGACGGTGGCCGCGTCCAGCGAGCCATCGGCCAGGAAGTTGATCTGGAAAGGCACCGATGCAGCCGGGTCGGCACCATTGACCCCGGTGTAGACGTTCCACTGGTTGTTGCCGGTCTTCTCGAAGACCATGGCCACCGGGATTTCCAGGCCCTGCTGGTCAAAGGCGGTGATGGTCGTGCCGTAGGTGCCAAAGGGCGTGGGCGGCACCGCGGTGGCCGCCACCGGCGCCCGGGCATCGAGGTTGAACTCGGCAGAAATCGATGCCGTCTGCCGTGCCGGAATCGGTCCGCCGGTGGTCAGGCGCAGCGGCTGGGACTCGAAGGAGGTGCGCATGCCCTCCTCGTCCGTCGGATAGCCCATGAGCTGGCCGCCGTTGTTGGTCATGATGTTGCCGTCGCGGTCGAGCTTGAACATGCCCGCCCGCGTGTAGTTGATGGAGCCGTCGGGCATGGTCAGCTCGAAGAAGCCGCTGCCGTTGATGGCCACGTCCAGGTCGTTGCCGGTGACGGTGATGTTGCCCTGGGTGAACATCTGCGAGACGCTGGCGACCGAGACCCCGATGCCGGCGTTGGCGCCTCCGGAGGCGTTGATCGAGCTGGCATAGACCTCGGCGAACTCGGCGCGCGAGGTCTTCATGCCGACCGTGTTGGCGTTGGCGATGTTGTGTCCGATGACGTCGAGATTGCGGCTGGCGGCGTTGAGGCCGGAGAGTCCTTGCTGAAATGCCATGATGCGGTCCTTTGGAGATGAGGGTTCAGCGGTGGGTCGTGGGGTCTGCTCAGATGAAGGCGCGAACCTCGCTGTAGGGCAGCGTCTGTCCGTTCTGCAGCTGTACGTTGAGGGTGCCGTTGGCCAGGCCGACGGAGGCGACACCGACCCGGGTCAGCGGTGTGGCGGCCAGCGGCTCGCCCCCGCTCTGTGCCCGGATTTCGAAGCGCATGCCGGCACCGGCTGCCAGGGCGCCCGGGTTCCACTCGAACGGATGCTGGCCCGGGCCCAGGGCGCCGAGGTTCAGGGTGTCGACGCGCTCGCCGTTGCTGCCGATGATGTCGACATGCACCTGGGTGGCGGGGCGGTCCAGCGACAGGGCGCCCCGGGCCACGCCACCGTCAAAGGTCAGGCTGTTGCCTTCGGCCAGGACGTCGCGCCCGATCAGGGAGGCTCCCTGCAGGGTCTGGCTGGCCATGACCTGGGCCGCCATGCCCTTGAGGGTTGCGTTGAGTTCCTGGATGCCGCTGACGGTGTTGATCTGCGCCATCTGGGTCGTCATCTGGGCGTTGTCCATCGGGTTGAGCGGATCCTGGTTGTTCAGCTGCGCCACCAGCAGCTTCAGGAAACGGTCCTGGGACGCCTCGGGGTCCATGGCATTGCGCTTGACGCCGCCGGTGGAACTGCCGACGGCGCTGTCCAGGCCGG
>SBFS01000196.1 GCA_006227825.1 Burkholderiales bacterium
CGCACGGCCGCCAGCTGCCGGCGCGAGACCGCCAGGCGTTCATCGACGCCGTCCAGCCGCACCGTCCAGCCCTCGCCCTCGACCGGGTCGCTGTGCTTCTCGACCGCGCGCACGCGGCGGCGCGAGACCAGCGCGTTGCGGTGCACGCGAACGAACAGGTGCCCGAAGCGCTGCTCCAGGTCGTTGAGCGCACCATCGTAGATGTGCTCCTTGTCGGCGGTGCGCACGGTGATGTACTTGAGTTCGGCCTTGAGGTAGATCACGTCGGCCAGCGCCACGCGCTCGCTGCGCCCGCGCTCCTGGATGATCAGGCTTTCGCCGGCGCCCTCGATGACCGCAGGCTCGCTGTTGCGCTGCCGCTCGACCTTCTGCAAGGCCCGCAGCAGGCGTTCCAGCCGCACCGGCTTGGTCAGGTAGTCGACCGCCTCCAGCTCGAAGGCCTGCACCGCGTGCTCGGCGTGCGCGGTCACGAAGATGATGGCCGGCGGGTCGGCCATGTTGCGCAGCGCGCCGGCCAGTGCCATGCCGTCGACACCGGGCATGTGGACATCGAGCATGACCACATCCAGCCCCCCGCGCTGGATCTGGTCCATCGCCTGCACGGCGTTGCCGGCCTCGCCGACCACCTCGACCCGAGGTTCGCGGCAGTCGCCCAGCAGCGTGCGCAGGCGCGCGCGCGCCAGGGATTCGTCATCGACTATCAGTGCCCTCAGAACCATGCCTTGCTCCCGTCCCGGATTGGTGCCGACACCCGGTTTATACCGGGATTTCCAGCCGAACCTGAAACACCCCGTTGACCAGCGCACTCTGGAACCGCCCCTGGACGTCGTGCAGCAGGGTCAGGCGCTGGCGCACATTGTCCAGCGCCAGACCGTGCCCGGGCTTGCCCGTGCCGGCCGGCACCGTGTTGGTGACCTTGATGACGACCACGCTGCCCCGGCGCTGCGTGCTGATGCGCACGGTCGCCCCGTCGGGGCTGGGCTCGACGCCGTGCTTGACCGCGTTCTCCACCAGCGGCTGCAGGATCAGCGGGGGCAGCTTGGCCTGGAAGCTGGCCTCATCCAGGCTCCACTCGACCTTGAGCCGCTCGCCGAAACGCACCTGCTCGATCGCCAGGTAGTGCTCGGCCAGCTCCAGCTCCTGCAGCAGGGGCACGGCCTGCTGCGTGTCCGCCAGCGCGTGCCGGAACAGTTCACTGAGGTCTTCCAGCAGGCTCTCGGCCTTGGCCGGCTCGGCCCGCACCAGGGCGATGGCGCTGTTGAGGGTGTTGAACAGGAAGTGCGGACGGATGCGGGCCTGCAGCTCGGCCAGCTGCGCCGTGGTGCCGGCGGGCTCGCGCGCCTTGAAGCGCCAGACCAGGGCGGTGACCAGCACCAGGGCCATGAGGGCACCGGCGGCGGCGCTGGCCAGCCAGGGTGCCGGATCGACGAACCCCATCCAGGCGACGATGGCGCAACCGTACAGCGCCACCAGGGCGCCCAGGCCCACACCCACGCCCCACTGCGCAGGCTCGGCCAGGCGGTCCAGCCAACGCTTGGCCGCACACATCGCCAGCAGCCAGCCCAGCGTGGCGGGCAGGGCGGCGGCGGTGATCAGCGCCATCGAAGTCAGCCAGCCCAGGAAGCCGGCGGCCCCGAACAGGGCCGCCACCGCCACCACCGCCTGCACGAAAAGCACGGCCCGCAGCACCACGCCGACCTGGCAGGTGTCGAACACCAGGTCGCGCTGGCGCAGGGCCGGCATGTCGGTCATCGGCCGCGCACCGGCGGCGTGGGAGAGCTCCTGGAAGCTCGATAAAATCCGGGAATCTTTCATGGGTGTCGATGGGGGTTGTCCTGCGGGTGGCCCGGCCGGCGCGGCTGAGCATGCCCCGCGCCCCGACGCCTCTGCCCGACCCCCGTGCGGGCTTCCTGTTCCCCTCCAGCCGCTGGCAACACCATGTCCTCCAATCAGCTCGACAAGAAATCCGAAGCCTGGTCCGCCCTATTCTCGGAGCCGATGAGCGAATTGGTCAAGCGCTACACCGCCAGCGTGTTTTTCGACAAACGCCTCTGGCTGGCCGACATCACCGGCAGCCTGGCCCACGCCGAGATGCTGGCCGCGCAAGGCATCATCGGTGCGCAGGACCTGGCCGACATCCGGCGCGGCATGGCACAGATCCGCGCCGAGATCGAGGCCGGCAGCTTCGAGTGGAAGCTCGACCTGGAGGATGTGCACCTGAACATCGAGGCGCGCCTGACCCAGCTCGTGGGCGACGCCGGCAAGCGCCTGCACACGGGCCGCAGCCGCAACGACCAGGTGGCCACCGACGTGCGCCTGTGGCTGCGCGAGGAGATCGACCTGATCTCTGACCTGCTCGAAGAGCTGCAACTGGCGCTGGTGGACGTGGCCGAACGCAACGTGGACGTCATCCTGCCGGGCTTCACCCACCTGCAGGTCGCCCAGCCGGTGAGCTTTGCGCACCACCTGCTGGCCTATGTGGAGATGTTCGCCCGCGACGCCGAGCGCATGGCCGACGTGCGCCGCCGCACCAACCGCCTGCCCCTGGGCAGCGCCGCGCTGGCCGGCACCACCTATCCGCTCGACCGCGAACGCGTGGCACGCACCCTGGGCATGGTCGATGACGACGGCAACGCGCAGGTCTGCCAGAACAGCCTGGACGGCGTGAGCGACCGCGACTTCGCCATCGAGTTCACCGCCGCCGCCAGCCTGTGCATGGTGCACATCAGCCGGTTCTCCGAAGAACTGATCCTCTGGATGAGCCAGAACTTCGGCTTCGTGAAGATCGCCGACCGCTTCACCACCGGCTCGTCCATCATGCCGCAGAAAAAGAACCCCGACGTGCCCGAACTGGCGCGCGGCAAGACCGGCCGCGTGGTCGGCCACCTGATGGGCCTGCTCACCCTGATGAAAGGCCAGCCCCTGGCCTACAACAAGGACAACCAGGAAGACAAGGAGCCGCTGTTCGACACGGTGGACACGCTCAAGGACACGCTGCGCATCTTCTGCGAGATGGTCGGAGGCCAGCCGAACCCGGCGACCGGGCATAAGGAAGGCGGCATCACGGTCAACCCACAGGCCATGGAAGCGGCCGCCAACAAGGGCTACGCCACCGCCACCGACCTGGCCGACTACCTGGTCAAGAAGGGCCTGCCCTTCCGGGACGCCCACGAAACCGTGGCCCATGCCGTCAAGGCCGCCAGCAGCCACAACTGCGACCTGTCGGAGCTGCCACTGGCGGTGCTGCAGGGCTTCCATCCCGACATCGGGAAGGACGTGTTCAACGTGCTGAGTCTTCGCGGCAGCCTGGAGGCCCGCAGCACGCTGGGCGGCACCGCGCCGGCACAGGTGCGGGCGCAGATCGCCCGGCACCGGGCCCGGCTGGCCCGGACCGGCTGAGCTCAAGATCGCCGGCTGCGTGCCGATACCCGAGCCACAGGGAGCACCCCGTCCTGGCGTGTGCCCCTCTTGCCGGGAGAACCCTTCGTGTCCGCACTCATCCTCTGGATTTCTGCCGTCCTGGCGCTCGCGCTGCTCTGGTGGGCGTTCCGGCGCAAGCCCCGCTCCACGGCGCCCGCCGCGGTGCCGCGTACCGCCACCACACCCCGCCAGCCGCCGCAAGAGCCGTTGCCGCCGCCCGCCCTGCGCCAGGGCTTCGACGCCCTGGCCGTTGCGGTCCCGGCTCGGCAAGAGCACCGGGCTGCAGCGCCCGATGCCGAACCTCCGGCGGAACTCGCTGCACTGGCATGGCGGAGGCTGCAGGACCTGGACGCGGACCGCCGGGCGGCGCTGACCGAGGCGATCCGGGGCATCCCGCGCCCGCCGCGGTCGATGCAGCAACTGCTCTCGCCCGAATTCGTCGCCAGGGCCGACTCGAGCCAGCTGGCCGATCTGGTGATGACCGAACCCCTGATCGCGGCCAAGGTGCTGGGCGCGGTCAATTCGCCGCGCTACGGCCTGCAAAGGCCCATTTCCCACCTGGGGCAGGCGGTCACCTTTCTGGGCATGAACACGGTGCGCAGCATCTGCCTGCAGTACATGCTGGCCGAGGCGTTCAAACCGGGCCATGCATCGGCCCGGCAGGCCTTCGACGCCCTCTGGCGCGCCTGTGGCCTGGCGAGCGAACTCGCCGTTCACCTGGGCAAGGCCATGAACCTGCCGCAGCAGGCCGGCCTGGCGACCCAGGTCGTGCTGGGCTTCGTCGGGCAGCTGGCTTCGGCTTCGCTGCTGCCCGCCGACCAGCTTAAGCGCTGGATGGACGAGGACCGCATCGGCCGTGCCCGCCTGGAGCAGGACCTGATCGGCCTCAATGCCTGCGAACTGGGACAACTGCTGATGCACAGCTGGTCGCTGCCCGCCGGCCTGATCGAGGATGTCGGCGACAGCGGCCGTGTGCTGGTGACCCCGGTGAGCCAGGTCGACACGACACGGGCGCCGACGCTGGGGCTGGCCAGCCTGTGCCACCACCTGGGCGAACATCCGGCGGACGCACACACGGCCGACAGCGCCGGGCTGATGGACCACCTCAGCGGCCGCGCCGACACCTTCCACCTGGCCGGCTATCTGGCACACCCCGGCCTCGCCCGCCTGCCGGCGGCCCTGGCATCGGCCGAGGTCCAGGCCTGCCTGGACCGGGTCCTGGACGCACCGGAGAACCCCGGGCAGGCCGAACCGCAAGCGCTGCCGGCGGCCGCCTGAGAGACCCGCTGGCCGGGACGCTTGACCCAGGTCAAGCCCTCAGCGTCGACTGCCGGGTATGCTGCGCCGCCATGGACACTTCCGCCAGCACCCTCACCGCCCCTGCCGCCAACCTGGAGTGGAGCGATTCCCTGTGCACGGGTGACGCCCGCATGGACGACACCCACCAGGAGTTCGTGTCCATGCTCAACGAGCTGCTGGCCACCCCGCCAGCGCGACAGCTGCCGCTGTACCGCGCCTTCATCGACCACACGGTGGAGCATTTCGCGCAGGAAGAGCGCTGGATGGTGGCCACCGGCTTCGCGCCCGACAACTGCCACGCCAGCCACCACGCCACCATCCTGGAGACGATGCGCGCGGTGGTGGACCATTTCGAGCAGGGCGACACCGACATCATCAACCGCCTGGCCGAGGCCCTGGCCGAGTGGTTCCCGCAGCACGCGGCCAGCATGGACGCCGGCCTGGCGCTGCACCTGAAAGAGGTCGGCTTCGACACCCGCACCGAGACCCTGGCCGACCCGGGCAAGGTGCGGCCCGCGTCCATGAGCGGCTGCGGCAGCGTCACCTGCAGCTGAGCAGGCGGACGGCGCCTGGGCCGTCCCGATCCTGTCAGGCCACCCGCTCGCGCAAAGCCGTCTTGAGCACCTTGCCGTAGTTGTTCTTGGGCAGCGACCCGACGAACTCGTAGCGCTTGGGCCGCTTGAAGCGCGCGATCTGGTCCAGGCAGAAGGCGTCCAGCGCCTTCGCATCCGGCGCCGCGCCAGGCTGAGGCACCACAAAGGCCACGACGACTTCGCCCCATTCGGGGTCGGGTGCCCCGACCACGGCCACTTCGGCCACGCCGGGTGCATGCAGCAGCACCTCTTCCACCTCGCGCGGATAGATGTTGCTGCCGCCGCTGATGATCAGGTCCTTGCTGCGGTCCTTGAGGGTGAGGAAACCGTCGGCATCCAGCGCACCCATGTCGCCGGTCCACAGCCAGCCGTCGCGGATGGCGGCAGCGGTGGCCTCGGGATTGCGCCAGTAGCCGGCCATGACGCTGTCGCCCCGGATCAGGACCTCGCCCACCTCGCCGGGCGGAAGGCTGCGCCCGTCCGGCCCGGCAACGCGGATGCGAACGGGCGTCTGCGCCACGCCCACGGATGCGATGCGCTCCTCATGGCGCGGGTGCCCGGTCTCGGCCAGGTGCGCGCGGCTGAGCGCGGTGCCGGTCATGGGGCTTTCGCCCTGGCCGTAGATCTGCACGAAGCGCGATCCCATGGTGCGCAGCGCGCGGCGGATGTCGGCGGCGTACATGGGCGCGCCGCCGTAGACGATGGTCTTGAAGCTCTGGCCGCACTGATCGGGCGTGAGGCCCTGCGCCTGGGCCTCGTCGACGATGCGCTTGACGATGGTGGGCGCGGCGAACAGCGAGAGCGGGCCGAGCGCACGGCCCAGGTCGAACAGTTCGGCAGCCTCGAAGCCGCCCGAGGCCGGCACCACATGCCGCGCGCCGGCCATGAGGTGCGGAATCGCGTAGAGCCCCGCCCCATGCGACATGGGCGCGGCGTAGGCGATGGCGTCGCCCGGGTCGACATGGTCGACATCGTTGAAGTAGCCCAGGCCCATGGTCAGCAGGTTGCGGTGGGTGATCATCACACCCTTGGGGCGGCCGGTGGTGCCGCTGGTGTAGAAGAGCCAGGCGGTGTCGCCGGGGTCGCGGTCCTCGACCCGGTCCAGCCCTTCGCCCTCGTTGACCCAGGCGTCGCATTCGGCGGCGTCTGCGTCGATCACCCCATCCAGCCCGGTGAACACCGCCGGGTCCGGCACGATGTCGGATGTGACAAAGGCCCGCCGTGCCTGAGCGTTGTCCACGATCCACTGCACCTCCCTGAGGTGCAGCTTGGCATTGACCGGCACCACCACCAGACCGGCCCACCAGGCACCGAACAGCAGTTCCAGGTAGCGCGGGTGGTTGCGCATGAAGATCACCACACGGTCACCCGGCTGCAGTCCGGCCGCGCGCAGCCGGGCGCCCACGCGGGCCGCGCGCCGCGCCCACTGGGCGTGGGTGGCCACGGGCTGGGTGCCGCTGAAGAGGGCCGGCCGTTGCGGGTGTTCGAGCGCCTTGCGCTGCAACAGGTGGGCGAGGTTCACGACGGTGTCTCCGGGTTGCCAGGCGACACGATACAGTCAAGCCATGCCGACCGTTGTCCCCCCCTTGATCGCTGCGCTGCTGGAGCCCGCCCGGTATCCGCATCCGGTGGACCGGGTCGAGCTGATCCAGACCCACGGCGCCTGGGTGCTGCTGGCGGGCGACCGCGCCTACAAGATCAAGAAGCCGGTGAGCCTGCCCTTCATGGATTTCTCGACCCTTGAGCGGCGCCGCGCGGCCTGCGAGGCCGAGTTGCGGGTCAACAGCCGTTTCGCGCCAGCCGATCCGGCGGCGAGGATCTACCTGGCCGCCCTGCCGGTGACAGGCACGCCACAGGCACCGGTGATCGGCGGCGACCCCGGTCAGGCCATCGAGTGGCTGGTGCAGATGCGCCGCTTCCCCGAGGCAGACCGGCTGGACCATGTGGCCGGGCGCGGCGGGCTGACACCGGCCATGATGCAGGCGCTCGCACGGCACGTGGCTGCCTTCCAGGCGGCTGCGGCGGTGGCCGGCGACCCCAGCCCCTGGGGAGACCCCGAACAGGTGATGGGCTTCGCCCGGGAGAACCTGGCTTGCCTGCGCGCCATGCCGGACACGGGGAGCGGGCAGGACGCGGTGGCCGCGCTGGCGGACTGGACCGAGGCGCAGTTCGACCGCCTGGCGCCCCTGATGGCCCGGCGCCACGCAGAGGGCCGGGTGCGCGAGGGCCACGGCGATCTGCACCTGGCCAACCTGCTGCGCCTGGGCGGCGAGGTGGTGGCCTTCGACGCCATCGAGTTCAACGATGCGCTTCGCTGGATCGACACGGCCAGCGACATCGCCTTCACCTGGATGGACCTGTGGCACATCGGTCAGGCGGGACTGGCCCATGTGCTTCTGAGCGAGTGGCTGGACGCCAGCGGCGATGCCAGCGCACCGGCGCTGCTCCCGTTCTTTGCCGTCTACCGGGCGCTGGTGCGTGCCAAGGTGGCCGCCATCCGCCGGTCCCAACTGGGCGGATCGGCCGATGCGGCCGGCCAGGCTCTCGACGAAGTGCGCGCTTACCTTCGATTGGCCGGCCGGCTGGCCGAGTTGCCGCCGTGCTCCCCCTCGCCGCGGCTGGTCATCACCCACGGCCTGTCGGGCAGCGGCAAGACCTGGGCCTCCACCCGGTGGCTGGCGGCGCAGGGCGACGGGCGGGCCATCCGCCTGCGCTCCGACGTGGAACGCAAGCGGCTGCACGGGCTGGCGGCGCTGGCGGCCAGCGGGTCGGGCCTGAACACCGGCCTGTATTCGGCACAGGCGCACGGCGACACCTACGCCAGCCTGCGGGTGCGGGCCGGCGAGCTGCTGGCGCAGGGCTGGCAGGTGGTGGTGGACGCGGCCTTCCTGCGCCGCCACGAGCGCCAGGCTTTCGCCGACCTGGCGCGCGAGCACCGCGTGCCCTTCGGCATCCTGGCCTGCGAGGCGCCTGTGTCCGTGCTGCGTGAGCGCATACGGGCCCGCCAGGCGGGCGGCAGCGATGCCTCGGAGGCCACCCTGGCGGTGCTGGAGCAGCAGCTTCGCTGGGCCGAGCCGCTGGATGCCGCCGAGCAGGCACTGGCACTGACCCAATAAATTTCAACCTCGGCTGTCCCGCTTTCACAAGCCACCGGGCGCCGCTCTGGCTAACATCGCGCGGTACGACGAACAGACACCGGAGACAAACCCATGACCGTGATCACCAACATCGAAGACCTGCGCATCCTGGCCCAGAAGCGCGTGCCGCGCATGTTCTACGACTACGCCGATTCCGGCTCCTGGACCGAAAGCACCTACCGGGCCAACAACGACGATTTCCAGAAGATCAGGCTGCGCCAGCGGGTGGCGGTCAACATGGAGAACCGCTCCACCGCCACCACCATGATCGGCCAGAAGGTGGCCATGCCGGTGGCCATCGCCCCCACCGGTCTGACCGGCATGCAGCACGCCGATGGCGAGATCCTGGCGGCGCGCGCGGCGAAGAAGTTCGGCATCCCCTTCACCCTCTCGACCATGAGCATCTGCTCGATCGAGGACGTGGCCCGGCACGCCGGCGAGGGCTTCTGGTTCCAGCTCTACGTGATGAAGGACCGCGGCTTCATCGAGCGCCTGATCGACCGCGCCAAGGCGGCCAATTGCTCGGCCCTGGTGCTGACGCTGGACCTGCAGATCCTGGGCCAGCGCCACAAGGACCTGAAGAACGGCCTGTCGGCTCCCCCGAAGCTGACCATCGCCAACATGATCAACATCGCCACCAAGCCTCGCTGGGCGTTGGGCATGCTGGGCACGCCGCGCCGCCAGTTCGGCAACATCGTCGGCCACGTCAGCGGTGTCGCCGACATGGGCAGCCTCTCGGCCTGGACCGCTCAGCAGTTCGACCCGGCCCTCAACTGGGGTGACGTCGAATGGATCAAGAACCGCTGGGGCGGCAAGCTCATCCTCAAGGGCATACAGGATGTCGAGGACGCAAAGCTGGCGGTGAAGTCCGGTGCCGACGCGCTGATCGTCTCCAACCACGGCGGCCGCCAGCTCGACGGCGCCCAGAGCAGCATCGAGTGCCTGCCGACCATCGTCGACGCGGTGGGCGGCCAGATCGAGATCCACATGGACGGGGGCATCCGCAGCGGCCAGGACGTGCTCAAGGCGCGCGCCCTCGGTGCGCAGGGCACCTACATCGGCCGCCCCTTCCTGTACGGCCTGGGTGCGATGGGCGAGGCCGGCGTCACCAAGTGCCTGGAGATCATCCACAAGGAGCTGGACCTGACCATGGCCTTCTGCGGCCACACGCAGATCGAAACCGTGGACAAGTCCATCCTGCTGCCGGGCACCTTCCCCGTCCCGGGCTGACGCCAGCCCTGCGCCGCGGCGCGTGCACGCAGGTGCGCAACGGCGCCACCGGGCCGCGGTGCGGCTTCGTGGGACAATGCGGCCCGTGCGCGCGCCGGCGCCGCGTCCTTGCGCACGGCGGCGGCGCCTCCTCCTGCCCGAATGCCGACCATGACCTCCGACACAGAAGCCACCGCCACCAGGCCCCGCACGGTATCGCCCTGGTGGCGTGCACTGGCCATCCTCCTGCTCATCGTCCTGCTCCTGGCCTGGGCCACCGCCTCCAGCATGGTGAGCCAGCTGCAGGCCCAGATCGGGCACCTGCAGGCCCGGCTGATCGACGTCCCCCAGATCCGCCACGTCGCGGTGCTGCTGGACCAGGACCAGCGGCCGGCCATGCTGGTGACCCACAACCCCAAGCAAGGCCAGCTTCTGGTGCAGCGGCTCAATGACGTGCGCGAGGGCCGGGAGGACAGCATGCAGGTCTGGGCCCTGCGCCAGGACCAGCCGCCAAAGTCGCTCGGTGTCATCGAGAGCCGGTACCAGACCCTGCAGATGCCGGTGTCCGAGGCCGACCTGCAGGGTGTCATCGAGATCGGCATCAGCGCCGAGAACAAGGGCGGCGTGCCGGCCGGGGCG
>SBFS01000236.1 GCA_006227825.1 Burkholderiales bacterium
GTGCTGATGGTCGAGTCCGAAGCCGACCAGCTGTCCGAAGAAGTCATGCTGGGCGCCGTGGTGTTCGGCCACGAGCAGGGCAACATCGCCATCGCGGCCATCAACGAACTGGTGCGCGAGGCCGGCAAGCCCGAGTGGGACTGGCAGCCGCCGGCCAAGGACGAGCCGCTGATCGCCAAGGTCGAAGCGCTGGGCAAGGCCAAGCTGGAGGCCGCCTACCAGATCCGCAACAAGCAGGCCCGCACACAGGCCTGCCGCGAGGCCTATGCCGCCGTGATGGAAGGCCTCAAGGCTGACGGCGTGGAGTTCGACAGCGTGGCCGTGGAAGGGCTGCTGTTCAACATCGAGGCCGCCATCGTGCGCGGCCAGATCCTGGCCGGCGAGCCGCGCATCGACGGCCGCGACACCCGCACCGTGCGTGCCATCGAAATCCGCAACAGCGTGCTGCCGCGCACCCACGGCTCGGCCCTGTTCACCCGAGGCGAGACCCAGGCCCTGGTGATCGCCACGCTGGGCACCGACCGCGATGCGCAGCGCATCGACGCGCTGGCCGGCGACTTCGAAGACCGCTTCATGCTGCACTACAACATGCCTCCCTTCGCCACCGGCGAGACCGGCAGGGTGGGCAGCCCCAAGCGTCGCGAAATCGGCCACGGCCGCCTGGCCAAGCGTGCCCTGATCGCCGCGCTGCCGCCCAAGGACGAGTTCCCCTACACCATCCGCGTGGTGTCCGAGATCACCGAGTCCAACGGTTCTTCGTCCATGGCTTCCGTCTGCGGCGGCTGCCTGGCGCTGATGGACGCCGGCGTTCCCATGAAGGCGCACGTGGCCGGCATTGCCATGGGCCTGATCAAGGAAGGCAACCGCTTCGCGGTGCTGACCGACATCCTGGGTGACGAGGACCACCTGGGCGACATGGACTTCAAGGTGGCCGGCACCACCAACGGCGTGACCGCGCTGCAGATGGACATCAAGATCCAGGGCATCACCAAGGAGATCATGCAGGTCGCGCTGGCGCAGGCCAAGGAGGCGCGCATGCACATCCTGGGCAAGATGCAGGAAGCCATGGGCGAGGCCAGGACCGAGATCTCCGACTTCGCGCCGCGCCTGTACACCATGAAGATCAACCCGGAGCGCATCCGCGACGTGATCGGCAAGGGCGGCGCCACCATCCGCGCGCTCACCGAGGAGACCGGCACCCAGATCGACATCGGCGAGGACGGCACCATCACCATCGCCTCCACCGACGGCGCCCGCGCCGAGGAGGCCAAGCGCCGCATCACCGAGCTGACCGCCGAGGTCGAGGTGGGCCAGGTCTACGAAGGCCCGGTCACCAAGATCCTGGACTTCGGCGCCCTGGTCAACCTGCTGCCGGGCAAGGACGGCCTGCTGCACATCAGCCAGATCGCCCACGAGCGCGTCGAGAAAGTCACCGACTACCTCAAGGAAGGCCAGGTTGTCCGGGTCAAGGTGCTGGAGACCGACGAGAAGGGGCGCGTGAAGCTGTCCATGAAGGCGCTGCTCGACCGCAACGGCGGTGGTGCTGCCGAAGCCCAGCAGCAGCAACAGCAGTAAGCGTCCGGGCCCCGTCATGTCCCAGATGTCCGCAGTCGAGATCGGCAGCTTCGGTGGCCCCGAGGTGCTGCGCCTGACGCAGCGTCCGGTCCCCGTGGCCGGGTCCGGCGAGGTGCTCATCCGTGTGGCCGCCTCCGGTGTCAACCGGCCCGACGTGCTGCAGCGCAGTGGTGCCTATCCGCCGCCGCCCGGGGCATCGGATCTGCCGGGTCTGGAGGTGGCGGGCATCATCGAATCGGGTGACGCTGCGGCCATGGCCGAAGCCGGCCTGTCGGTCGGTGACCGTGTCTGTGCCCTGGTGGCCGGCGGCGGTTATGCCGCCTGGTGCGTGGCGCCCGTGGGCCAGTGCCTGCCGGTGCCGGCCGGTTTCGACGACGTGCAGGCCGCTTCGCTGCCCGAGACCTTCTTCACCGTCTGGAGCAATGTGTTCGACCGGGGTCGCCTGCAGCCGGGCGAGACCTTGCTGATCCAGGGGGGTACCAGCGGCATCGGCGTCACCGCCATCCAGATGGCCAAGGCCTTCGGTGCCACGGTCATCGTCACGGCCGGCAGCGACGACAAGTGCGCCGCCTGCCTGAAGCTGGGCGCCGACCATGCCATCAACTACCGCAGCCAGGACTTCGCGGCCGTGGCGCGGGAGCTGACGGGTGGCAAGGGCGTGGACGTCATTCTCGACATGGTCGCCGGTGACTACGTGGCACGCGAGGTCGAGTGCCTGGCCGAGGATGGCCGGCTGGTGATCATCGCGGTGCAGGGTGGTGTCAATGCCGGGTTCAACGCCGGTCTTGTCCTGCGCCGGCGTCTGCACATCACCGGTTCCACGCTGCGCCCCCGGCCGGTGTCCTTCAAGGCCGCCATTGCGCGCTCGCTGCGCGAGAAGGTCTGGCCGCTGCTGGAGCAGGGGCGCATCAGGCCCGTCATCCACAGCACCTTCGAGGCCGCGCGTGCCGCCGATGCCCACGCCCTGATGGAAAGCAACCGGCACATCGGCAAGATCGTGCTGACCTGGTCCTGAACCTGTCCGGAGTACGCCCATGTCCCGCAAACTGATTGCCGGCAACTGGAAGATGAACGGTGGCCTGGCGGCCAACGAAGCACTGGTCAGGTCCATGCTCGACGGCCTGTCAGGGCCGGCGTGCGGCATTGCGCTGTGTGCACCGGCACCCTACCTGTCCCAGTTGCAGGGACTGCTGCAGGGCAGTCCGATCGACTGGGGCGCCCAGGACGTCTCGGCCCACGAGCAGGGCGCCTTCACCGGCGAGGTCAGTGCGGCCATGCTGCGGGACTTCGGCTGCCGCTACGCCATCGTCGGCCACAGCGAGCGCCGCCAGTACCACGGCGAGACCGACGAGACTGTCGCGGCCAAGGCGCAGCGTGCGCTGGCGGCCGGCATCACGCCCATCGTCTGCGTCGGAGAGACCTTGCAGCAGCGCGAGGCCGGTGAGACCGAGATGGTGGTCAAGCGGCAACTGGCCGCGGTCATCCACACGGTCGGGCATTGCATCAGCGAGATCGTCGTTGCCTACGAGCCGGTCTGGGCCATCGGTACCGGCAAGACCGCCACCCCCGAGCAGGCCCAGCAGGTTCACGCCGTGCTGCGCGCGCAGCTGGCGGCGGCCACCACCAACCCCAAGCGGGTGCACATCCTCTACGGCGGCAGCATGAACGCGGCCAACGCGGCCAGCCTGCTGGCGCAGGCCGACATCGACGGCGGCCTGATCGGAGGGGCCTCCCTGAAGGCGCCCGATTTCCTGCAGATCATCGCGGCCTGCGCCTGAGCGCGGACCCGCACAAACCCACGGAGTACGAACCCCATGAATTTCCTCCTGACCCTACTGCTGGCGGTGCAGATGCTTTCCGCCCTGGGCATGATCGGACTGATCCTGATGCAGCACGGCAAGGGTGCCGATGCCGGTGCCGCCTTCGGCGGCGGTGGCGCGGGCTCTGCCAGCCTGTTCGGTGCCAGCGGTGGCGCCAACTTCCTCTCGCGCACCACCGGCGTGCTGGCCACGGTGTTCCTGGCCTCCACACTGGGCCTGGCCTATTTCGGCAACCTTCGCGAAGCGCCCAGTTCGGGCAGCGTGCTCGAGGGCGCGGTGCCGGTGACGCCCGCCAGCGAGATCCCGCAGACCACGCCGGCGATGCCCGCCGCGCCCGCTGCGCCTGCAGCCGGCGGCGCTGCCGCCG
>SBFS01000154.1 GCA_006227825.1 Burkholderiales bacterium
GCCGCCGCAAAGGAGAAGGCCGCCGAGACCAGGAACAGGATGTCGGCCGGCTTCTGGGCCGCGACGTAGGCGGCCATCAGGGCCACCACCAGCAGGATCACCTTGGAAATCGTCACCCGGCGCGCCGTCGATGCGTTGGGGTCGAGCATCTTGTAGTACATGTCGTGCGACAGGGCGTTCGCGATCGTCAGCAGCAGGCCGTCGGCGGTCGACAGCGCCGCTGCCAGGCCGCCGGCGGCCACCAGGCCGGAGATCACATACGGCAGGCCGGCGATCTCGGCCGTGGCCAGCACGATGATGTCGCCCCCGATGCTCATCTCGTTGAGCTGCAGCACGCCGTCGCCGTTGATGTCGGTGATGGACATCAGTGAGGCGTCGACCCGGTTCCAGGACGCGACCCACTGGGGCAACTGGTCGATCGGCGTGCCGATCAGGACATGGAACACCTCGTACTTGACCAGCACCGCCAGCGCCGGCGCGGTGAAATACAGCAGGAATATGAAGAACAGCGACCAGGTGACCGACTCCCGGGCCTCCCGGACGCTGGGCACGGTGTAGTAGCGCATCAGGATGTGGGGAAGCGCCGCGGTGCCGATCATCAGGCAGAACATGAGCGCGATGAAGTTCAGGCGCGAGGCATGGAAGTCGGCCTGCTGCTTCGGCGTGCCATCCGGGTCACCGGCAAACTGCTGGGCATGCGGCGGCATGCCGTTCAGGGGCCTGGACTTCACCTCCGCTTCGGCCCGGGCCGCCGTCCAGGCCTTGCGGGCCGATGTCTCGTCACGCGGCAGGGCCGAGATCGCCTTCTCGGCCGCGGCGATCACCGGGGGCGAGGCACCGTCGGCGCGCAGTTCGGCCAACCTCTCCTCGGCCGCCTGCTTGTCGGCGCTCAGCGCCGCCACCGGGTCGGCCAGCTTGGCCGCCAGCGCATCGGCCCGGTCCCGGTAGATGGCTCGCACCTCCAGCTCCCTGGGGTCGTGGGTCAGCAGCCGCTCCTTGGCCGTGACCTTCTCGAGCTGGTAGCCGTAGACCACCTGCGGAACCGGCACGCCGGTCTGCTTGACCGAGAGCCAGACCACCGGGATGAGGTAGGCGATGATCAGCACGATGTACTGCGCCACCTGCGTCCAGGTCACGGCCCGCATGCCCCCGAGGAACGAGCAGACCAGGATGCCGCCCAGGCCCAGGAACACCCCCAGCTCGAAGGCCACGCCGGTCAGCCGCGAGGTGATCAGGCCGACGCCGTAGATCTGCGCCACCACGTAGGTGAACGAGCACAGGATGGCGGCGAAGATGCCGATGAGCCGCGGCAGGTTGCCGCCATAGCGCTCGCCCAGGAAGTCCGGGATGGTGAACTGCCCGAACTTGCGCAGGTAGGGCGCCAGCAGCAAGGCCACCAGACAGTAGCCCCCGGTCCAGCCCATGATGAAGGCCAGGCCGCTGTAGCCTTGCAGGTAAAGGGTGCCGGCCATGCCGATGAAGGAGGCAGCCGACATCCAGTCGGCCCCGGTGGCCATGCCGTTGTAGACGGCGGGCACGCGGCGGCCGGCCACGTAGTACTCGGTCGCGTCGGTTGTCCGGCTCATGATGCCGATGCCGGCGTACAGCGCGATGGTGGCCAGCAGGAAGATGAAGCCGATCCACTCGCGCGGCAGCCCGGCCTGCTCCAGGACGGCCAGCGCCGCCACGAACAGGAAGAACCCGCCGGTGTACCAGAGGTAGACCTTGTTGAGCTGCCGCTTGAAGGCGCGCCGGGCCTCGCCCTGCCCTCCCCGGTCGCGGTTCGTCGGTGCGGTCATGTCTCAGTCCCTGGGTTCATCGACCCCGTGCTCGATGTCCAGGCGGTTCATGTACCAGGCGTAATAGCCGATCAGCAGGCAATAGACCACGAGCGCGCCCTGTGCGCCGACCCAGAAACTGAACGGCCAGCCGAAGAAGCTGAAGCTCAGCTCGCGGGCATAGAAGCTCACGCCGAAGCTGACCAGGAACCAGATGACGGCCAGCCCGGCCGTCAGGCGCAGCGTGCGCCGCCAGTAACGCCGGTGTCGTTCTTCAAGCTGCATCGGTCGGCTCCTCGTTGTTGTCGTTCCTGCGCGGCCCCGGCTCAGGTGTGCTCGCCGGCGACCGGCAGTTCGCGCTCGAGCTGGCGCGCCACCCGCGGCTCGAAGCCCCTGAGGTGCTCGACGATGCGCCTGGCCTCGCCCATCTGTCGCAGGCGGGCATGCACATGCGCCAGGTGGTACCAGCCAAACGGGCTCATCGGCTGCAGCTCGGTCGTGCGCTCCAGCGCCTGGCGCGCCTGCTCGTCGCGGCCTGCGCGCATCCGTGCCAGGCCCAGGCCGTACCAGGCGCGGTCCAGCCGCGGGTCCAGCGCGACCGCCCGGCCGAAGGCCTCTTCGGCCTGCACGAGCTCTCCCAGTGCCTCGCACAGAAAGCCCAGGTTGAACCACGCGCCCGCATCGCCCGGCGCCAGGGACACCACACGCGACTGACAGCACAGGGCCTGCGCAAGGCGCTGCTGCGTCGCCAGCAGGTGGGCCTGCGTGGCCAGCGCATGGACGTCGTCCGGATGGCCTTGCGTGATGCGCTCGGCGCAGGCCAGCGCCCTCGCATCGGCCCCCAGCAGCAGCCATGTGCGCAGCAGCAGGCGCTGCAGGGCCAGAGCGGCGCGGCGCTTCAGCGACACAGGTGCACCCCGGCACGCAGGCAGGCGTCGATCTTGGCCACCAGCGCAAAAACCCAGACAAAACCCAGCAGCAGGAAGGCCACCAGCGGCAGGTGGCGGTCGAGCACCACCCTCGGGCTGAGCAGGCGGGCCAGGCCGAGCACTGGCCGGACCATGGCGCTGAGCACCTGGTAGAAGAGATTGGTTTCCCGCCGCTCGCCGGCGAGCCACCCGAGAATGGACCGTCCCAGCAAGGCCATCAGGGCGATTTCCGCGACGGCCTTGACGATGGTGATGAACAGGAGCATGGGCTGGGGAACGGATGTCGGCAACGCGGCCCGTAGCTTACCGCCTTATGTCGCTTCGACGACCCGGCGACTGACGCAGATCAAGCAGGTCGAGGGTTTACCCCATCCGTGCGCCGGGAGCGGTGTAGCATGAACCCAGTCATCTTCGCGCGCTGCACAACATGAACCCTTCCCAGCCTCTGCCGGACCCGACCCGCCTGACCGAAGCCATCGCCGGACATCACTGGCTCGCCCGCCTGCCCGCGCCCCTGCAGGCGCGTCTGGCACATGCCCTGACGGTCAGCACGGCCCGCGCCGGCGACCAGATCGACGCCGCAGAATTTGTACGGCACCTGTGCTGGCTCGTCAGCGGCCGGGTGGAACTGCTGGATGCCCACGGCGAGGTGCTGCTCACGCTCAACGCGGGAGACTGGTTCTCCCATGCCCACGCCAGCACCCAGGGGGCGGCGGCTGCGCGCGCGGCGCAGGACAGCAGCTGGACCGACATTGGTGCTGCCGACCTGGAGGAAATCCGGTCCGAGCTGCCGGTGCTGGCGCACCTGTTCCCGCCGGAGACGACGCCGTCCGGGCAGACCGGCCGCTCCGGCGACACGACCGATCCGGCGCTCAACCTGATGACCACGCCCGTGCGCACGCTCATCAAGCGGGCTCCCATCACCCTGCCGCCGCAGACCTCGATCCGCGAGGCGGCGGAGGTGATGCGGGAAAAGCGCGTCTCCTCCGTCCTGATCGTCGAGCAGGACCATCTCTTCGGCCTCATCACCGACCGCGACCTGCGCAACCGCGTCATCGCCGCGGGACTGGACACCGGACGCTCCATCATGGACATCGCGACGCTGGCACCGATGAGCGTCGACGTGCAGAACCCTGCCTTCGATGCCCTGATGCTGATGGCCCGCCACAACATCCACCACGTGCCGGTGCTCGACGGCCAGCGCGTGGCCGGCATGATCACAGCCACCGACCTGACCGAGCAGCACAGCACATCGGCCGTCTACCTCGCGGGCGAAATCTACAAGCAGACCGCCGTCGAGGGCCTGCAGGCGTCGGCGGCCAAGATCAAGCGCCTGCAGCAGAGCCTGGCGGGCGCCCAGGCCTCGGCCTACAGCACCGGCCACATCATCACCGCCATCACCGACGCCATCACCTGCCGACTGCTGCAGCTGGCCGAGTCGCGCCTGGGGCCGCCGCCGGTCGACTACGTCTGGGTGGCCGCGGGTTCGCAGGCGCGCAACGAGCAGACCGCCAAGTCCGACCAGGACAACTGCATCGTCCTGGACGACCGCTACGACGAGGCCGCACACGGTGCCTATTTCCGGGAACTGGCCCAGTTCGTCTGTGATGGCCTCGATGCCTGCGGCTATGTCTATTGCCCCGGCGAGATGATGGCCATGACCGACACCTGGCGGCAGCCACGGCGACGCTGGGCCGAGTATTTCGCGCGCTGGACCGGGCAGCCCGACCCCAAGTCGCTCATGCTCACCTGTGTCTTCTTCGACCTGCGCGCGGTCTATGGCAAGAGCGAGCTGCTCGAGGACCTGCGCGCCGATGTGCTGCAGCGCACCAAGGGCAACAGCATCTTCCTGGCCTACATGGTGGGCAATGCCCTGACCCACACGCCGCCGCTGGGCATGTTCAAGGGCATCAGCACCATCCGCAGCGGCGAGAACAAGGGCAAGATCGACCTCAAGCACACCGGCATCGTCCCGATCGTCGATCTGGCCCGCGTGTACGCCCTGGCCGGCGGCGACAAGGCGGTCAACACCCACGACCGGATCAGCAGCGCAGCCGAGGGCGGGGCGATCAGCGAGCAGAGTTCGCGCGACCTGCGCGATGCGCTGGAGTTCCTGGCCTTCACCCGGATCCAGCACCAGGCGCGGCAGATCCGGGCCGGCCAGCCGCCGGACAACTTCATGAACCCGGACGACGTGTCCAACTTCGAGCGCACGCAGCTCAAGGACGCCTTCCAGGTGGTCCAGTCGCTGCAGAACGTGCTCGGCCAGCGTTTCCAGTCCGGCCGCTTCTGAACCCCCGACCACCCGCCCGCCGCGCGAATCCCGCGGCGCAGGGGTGGTCAGTACTTCAGCCGCGCGTAGTAGGTCTGCTGGGCGGCTTCGCGGGCCTGCCCCAGGGTGTGGATGCCCTTCTCCGCCAGCAGCGGGATCAGCTTGATCAGCACCTCGGCGGTCACCATCGCATCGCCCATGGCCGTGTGGCGGCCGATGATGGTGATGTTGAAACGCTCGGCGATGGCCTCCAGCCGATGCGAATCCTGGTTCGGGTGCACCACCGCCGACAGCAGCAGCGTGTCGAGCACCGGATGGTCGAACACCTTGCCCGTCACCCGCTCCTTGAGCTGCAGGAAACGCATGTCGAAGGCCGCGTTGTGGGCCACGAGGACCGTGTCCTGGGCAAAGGCGTGGAAGGCGGGCAGCACCTCCTCGATGGTCGGCTGTCCGACCACCATCTCCGGCTGGATGCCGTGGATCGGGATGGACGCCGCCGGGATCGGGCGCTTCGGGTCGACCAGCTGCTCGAAGCACTCCTGCCGCAGGTGCTTGCCGTTGACGATGCGGGTGGCACCGATCTGGATGATCTCGTCGCCCTGGGCCGGATTCAGCCCGGTGGTCTCGGTGTCGAACACGGTGTAGACCAGTTCGGTCAGCTTGCGGTCGTCCAGGTTGCGGGTCTGCTCGGTGGTCTTGAACAGGTCGAAGTCGTAGTACTCGGGCCGGCTCTCGCTGCGCACGAACGTGGACGCCTCGGCCTGCTCCTGCGGCGTGGCCAGGGGCAGCAGGAAACGGAAGAAGGCCTGGTGCCGCGCCCGGTCGCGCTCGAACCAGAACGCGCCGCCATGGCGCTCGACGACGTCGCGCACGCTCAGGCGCAGGGTTTCGTTGCCCACCTTCATCGCGTCCATTTCCCAGCTCATGACGGTTTCGGTGCTCATGGCCTGGCCGGACCAGACCAGGTCGAGCTGCGCCTTGCCCGCGCTGCCGGTGGCCGGTGACAGCCGCAGCTGCACGAAGCGGACCTCGAATTCGTCGGACAACCGGCCGGCCAGGCAGACCAGCGCCTGCATCAGCGTGAAGCTCTCCACCTTCAGCCACAGGGCCGTGTCGACCTCCACCGCAGCGGCCGGCAGGCCCGTCATGGTCTCGATGCGCCGCACCGCCGCGGCCACCAGGTCGGCGCCCAGCATCTCCTCCAGCGGCCAGCGCGTCTTGAGGCTGGCGGCCGTGCCGCTCTCGACCTCCTGGATGCGCTGCCCGAGCTGGCGGGTCTCGTCCTTGAGCACGCCCAGGAAGCGCTCCCGCATGGCCGGCTCCAGGTCGGGGTAGTCCAGCATCTCCAGGGCCGCCTGCATGCTCGCCAGGGCAGACCGGCTGCGCTCGGTCAGCGTGTTGAGCACCTGGTCGCGGGCAGACTCCTCCTCGAACTCGCGCGTGATGTTGTCGAGCATGAGGACGAATCCGCCCAGGTCGGCCCGGTCGGCGGCGGACTCGCCCGCCTGGGCCTGCGCCGAGCGCACGGGCGCCATCTGCACCCTCAGGAGCTGGCCGGCGGCCGTGCTGGTGACGAACTGGGCCGAAGGCTGGGCGGCGCCGCGCAGCATGCGCTGCTGGATGTTGTCCAGCGCGTGGGCCACCAGCTTGCGGTCGAACACCGCGTAGACGGAGCGACCGAGCCCGATCAGCTCAGCGCCGCCGGCCACGCCCGGCGCCTGCGACAGGGCACGGAACTGCATGCGGGCGCGGTTGTTGTACAGCAGGATGCGGCCGTCGAGGTTGCACACCACCACGCTCTGCGTCAGCTCGGACATGAGCGCGGCCAGCCGGCTTCTCTCCTGTTCGATGCCCTGCGCCGCCTCACGGACCTTGTCGTCCATCTGGCGGCGCAGGTCCTCGCGCTGCTGCACCAGCTGGTTGAACAGGCCGGCCAGCACCTTGGTCTCGACATTGCCCTTGGGCCTGAGCTCGCGGACCACGTCGGTGCGCAGCAGCACCTGGGCCTCTTCGGCCAGTTGCACGGAGGGGGTCACCCAGTGGTCGAACCAGCGCTTGAGGCCCCAGGCGATCGCGGCCATGCCGCCACCCCAGGTCAGCGAGATCAGCAGCCAGCGGTCACCCAGCAGGCCGGCCACGCCGGCGCGCGCCTCGGGCTCCAGGGTGGAGCCGATCAGCGCGAAGGTCAGCAGCAGCCAGACGATGGACAGGATGGCGGCCGCCGCCAGCAGCCACCACAGGCGGCGGTCGGTCTTCTGCTGGCCGCTCATGCCGCCTCGCCCAGCATCTCGCGGACCTTGTGCACCAGTTCCTTGGTCGAGAAGGGCTTGGTCATGTACGCATCGGCTCCCAGGGCCAGGCCCTTGGCCACGTCGGTGTCCCTGCCCTTGGCGGTCAGCATCAGGATGCGGGTGCCGCGCAGCGCCTCGCTGGCGCGCACCTCGTGGCAGACGTCGAAGCCGGTCTTGACCGGCATCATCACGTCCAGCAGCACCAGGGCCGGGCGCTCCCTTTCAATGGCGTCCAGCGCCTCCTGCCCGTCCCGGGCGACCAGCACCTCGTAGCCCTCGCGCTTCATCAGGAACTCCAGCGAGATCAGGATGTTGGGCTCGTCGTCGGCAATCAGTATCTTGTGGCTCATCGTCTTGTGCTCCTCTTCACCTTGTGTCCTGTGCATCACGGGGCCGGGGGCTGCCAGGGCAGCGAGAACCCGAAGCAGGCCCCTTCCCCCGGCGAGGACCGCAACCACATGTCGCCGCCGAAGTGGTTCACGATCTGCCGGCTGATCGGCAGACCCAGCCCCGTGCCACCCGGGCGGTAATGGCTTTCACCCGAAACCTGGCGGAACTTTTCGAAAACCATCGCGTGCTGCCCGGGTTCGATGCCCGGACCGTTGTCCTGCACCTCGACCGTCACCCCCCGCTCGTCGTGCCGCAGGCCCAGCCGGACCTGCCCGCTGCCATGGGGCGCGTACTTGACCGCATTGGACAGCAGGTTCAGCACCACCTGGGTGATGCGGTCCCGATCGGCCCGCACCGGCCGCTGCGGCCGCGACAGGTCCAGCACGAGGCCCACGCCATGCTCGCGGAATGTCTCGGCCATCGTCCCGGCGGCCTGCTCCAGCAACTCCTTCATGTCGATGTCCTCGGTGTGCCATTCGGCATGTCCGGCCTCGATCTTCGCCATGTCCAGAACCTGGTTGACCAGCCGCGTCAGACGCTCTGTCTCGGTCACGATGATGTCCAGGAACTGCTGGCGCTGATCCGGCGCCATGTCCGGATCATCCCGCATCAGTTCGGACAGGGCCCTGATCGACGTCAAGGGTGTGCGCAGTTCGTGGGTCACGGAGGACATGAAATCGTCCTTCAGGCGGTCCAGGCTCTGCAGCTTCTCGTTGGCCTCGCGCAGCTCCGCGGTCGCCTGCTCCAGCGAATGGGACTTCTCCTCCAGCGCATGGGAGTAGGCGCGCAACTGGGAGGCCTCGTCCAGGATGCGCATCACGTCGTCCAGGTCCAGTGCCTCCTCCTCCACCACCGACGCCACCATCACGCGGGCGGACGCGCTGCCGATGGCACCGGCCAGCTGGGTCTCGACAAACTGCACCAGCCGGGCATCGGCCGGTATCTGGTCGACGGAGCGGGCGCCCACCCGGCGCGCGTAGTCGGCAAAAAGCCGCTGCGCCTGCTCCGTGCCGAGAAAGCGCCCCGCCAGCGGCAGCAGCGCCGACACCTGTGCCTTGCCCTGCCAGAACACCGGGCGAGAGGTGGCCGAACGGCTGAACACGTCCACGAACAGCAGCGCCTGACTGGTCTCGCCGGCCGTGGGCGAGCGCCAGAGGGACACGCCCACGTAGGCGCCGATGTTGCCCAGCAGGCTCCAGAGCAGGGAATGGGTCAGGTTGTCCAGGCCCGAGAGGCCCAGGAAGGCCTCGGGCCTGAGCAGCGACCAGCCGAACAGGCCGTGCTCCAGGAAGCCCGGATCGAGCCAGCCCGACTTGGCCAGCGAGGGCAGCATCAGGGTGTAGACCCAGAAACCGAAGCCGACCAGCAGCCCGGCCAGCGCACCCCGCTGCGTGCCCCCCTTCCAGTACATGCCGCCCAGCAGGGCCGGTGCGAACTGGGCCACGGCCGCAAAGCTGATCAGGCCGATGCTCACCAGCGCGTAGGCCTCGCCGGCGAGATGGAAGTACAGGTAACCGAGCAGCAGGATGCCGACGATGGCCAGGCGGCGGATGGCCAGCAGCAGGCCGGTCAGCTCGCCACCGGCGCGGGCGCCGAAGCGGCGCATGCGCAGCAGCAGGGGCATGACCAGGTCGTTGCAGACCATGGTCGAGACCGCGATGGCTTCGACGATCACCATGCCGGTGGCCGCCGACAGGCCGCCGACGAAGGCGAACAGGGCCAGGGCCGTGTACCCCTGCGACAGGGGCAGCGACAGCACGAAGGTCTCCGGGTCCATGTTGCCGATGCCGAAGTGCAGCAGTCCGCCGAAGGCGATCGGCAGCACGAACAGGTTGATCAGGAACAGGTAGAGCGGAAACACCCACACCGCCCGGCGCAGGTGCTGCTCGTCCACGTTCTCCACCACCATCACCTGGAACTGGCGCGGCAGGAAAATCACCGACAGCATGGCCAGCAGGATCAGCCCGAACCACTGGGCGTAGGCGAAAGGCTGCCCCTGCTCGAACCGCAGCAGGCCGCGCAGTTCATCGACCTCCCAGGCCCGCTCGAAGATGTCGGCCGGACTGGAGAACAGGACGAAGCTGACGAACAGGCCCACCGCCAGAAAGGCCACCAGCTTGACCACCGACTCGAAGGCGATGGCGGCCACCATGCCCTCGTGGCGCTCCGTGCTGTCCAGGTGACGGGCACCGAAGACCATGGTGAAGCCGGCCAGCGCCAGCGCCACGTAGAAGGTGCCGTCCTGCCACCAGACCTGGCCCGGCGGACCCGCCTGCCCCGGCGCTGCGGTCAGCAGGGCATAGCCGCTGGAGATGGCCTTGAGCTGCAGGGCGATGTAGGGCACGATGCCGACCACGGTGATCAGCGTCACCAGACCGGCCAGCACCGGGCTCTTGCCGTAGCGGCTGGCGATGAAGTCGGCGATCGAGGTGATGCGGTAGGACCTGGCGATGCGGATCATCTTGCGCACCACCATCCAGGCCACGATCATGGCCAGCATCGGCCCCAGGTAGATGGGCAGGAACCAGACACCCGAGCTGGCGGCGCGCCCCACGCTGCCGAAATACGTCCAGGCGGTGCAGTAGACCGCCATCGACAGCGCGTAGACCCAGGCGTTGCCGATGACCGAACGGCCCTGCACCGCACGGCGGTCGCCCCAGTAGGCCACCGCAAAGAGCAGCAGCAGGTAGGCAAAGGAGACCGTGAGGACCAGGCCGGCCGACAGCATGGGCGGTGCCTCAGTGCTCCGCCTCGCCCGGACGCCGCGTTCGATCGGGCTCCCGCTCCACCACCCACGCCAGCGCGGCGATCAGGACCGCCCAGAGCACGAACAGCGCCAGCGGGAACAGCGGCAGCCCGAACACGCGCGTCTCCGAGTCCCACAGGGACAGCAGGGGAAAGTTGAAAAGGATCCAGCCGGCCGCGAACAGGGCCACCAGCCGCTGGGCACCCAGGCCTTGAAACATGCGTGTCTCCTCGACGGGTGCAACAGTGCCTCGCCGTCCACCCTGCGGTCTATTGTGCGCCTTCCTCTGACCAAGCCCTTACGCGAGCGGCGAAAAAAAACGGCAGGGCGCTGGCCCTGCCGTCCGTCACGCCGTCCGGCGACCGCCTCAGCCGCCGGCCAGCAGCTGCCAGGTCCCGACCACCGAGTCCGGGTTCAGCGAGATCGAGCTGATGCCCTCGTCGCGCAGCCACTGGGCGAAGTCCGGGTGGTCGCTGGGCCCCTGGCCGCAGATGCCCACGTACTTGCCCTCGGCCCGGCAGGCGCCGATGGCCAGCCTGAGCAGCGCCTTGACCGCGGGGTCGCGCTCGTCGAAGTCGTGCGCCAGCAGCTCCAGGCCGGAGTCCCGGTCCAGGCCCAGTGTGAGCTGGGTCAGGTCGTTGGAGCCGATGGAGAAGCCGTCGAAGTACTGCAGGAAGTCCTTGGCCAGCACCGCATTGCTCGGGATCTCGCACATCATGATGAGCTTGAGGTCGTTCTCGCCGCGCCTGAGGCCCTGGGCGGCGAGCAGCCCGGTGACCTTGCGTGCCTGCTCCAGTGTGCGCACGAAGGGCACCATCACCTGCACGTTCGTCAGGCCCATGTCCTCGCGCACCCGCTTGAGGGCCTCGCATTCCATGGCGAAGGCCTCGGCAAAGTCGTCGCTGATGTAGCGCGCCGCACCGCGAAAGCCCAGCATCGGGTTTTCCTCGTCGGGCTCGTAGCGGCTGCCGCCGACCAGCTTGCGGTACTCGTTGGACTTGAAGTCCGACAGGCGCACGATCACCGGCTTGGGCCAGAAGGCCGCGGCGATGGTGGCCACGCCCTCGGCGACCTTGTCGACGTAGAACGCCCGCGGGCTGGCATGCCCCCGCGCGACCGACTCCACCGCCTTCTTCAGGTCGGCATCGACCGCCGGATAGTCGAGGATGGCCTTGGGGTGGACGCCGATGTTGTTGTTGATGATGAACTCCAGCCGGGCCAGGCCGACGCCCCCGTTGGGAATCTGGGCGAAGTCGAACGCCAGTTGCGGGTTGCCCACGTTCATCATGATCTTGACATCGATCTCGGGCATCTCGCCGCGCCGGACCTCGGTCACCTCGGTCTCGAGCAGGCCGTCGTAGATGTGGCCGGTGTCGCCCTCGGCGCAACTGACCGTGACCAGGTTGCCGTCCTTGAGGGTCTCGGTGGCATCGCCGCAGCCGACCACGGCCGGAATGCCCAGCTCGCGCGCGATGATGGCCGCGTGGCAGGTGCGGCCGCCGCGGTTGGTCACGATCGCGCTGGCGCGCTTCATCACCGGCTCCCAGTTCGGGTCGGTCATGTCGGTGACCAGCACGTCACCGGGCTGCACCTTGTCCATCTCGCTGATGTTGTGCACCAGCCGCACCGGCCCGGTGCCGACCTTCTGGCCGATGGCGCGGCCGCTGGCCAGCACGGCCCCCTTGCCCTTGAGCTTGTAGCGCATCTCCACCTTGCCGCCCGCCTGGCTCTTGACCGTCTCGGGGCGCGCCTGCAGGATGTAGAGTTGGCCGTCGGTGCCGTCCTTGCCCCATTCGATGTCCATCGGGCGGCCGTAGTGCTGCTCGATCACCAGCGCGTAGCGCGCGAGCTGCTCGACCTCATCGTTGGTCAGGCTGTAGCGGTTGCGCAGCTCGACCGGCACGTCCACGGTCTTGACCAGCTTTTTCGTGGCGGCCTTCTCCTCGGGGGTGGAGAACACCATCTCGATGAGCTTGCTGCCCAGGTTGCGGCGGATGACCGCGTGCTTGCCGGCCTTGAGCATGGGCTTGTGCACATAGAACTCGTCCGGGTTCACGGCGCCCTGCACCACCGTCTCGCCCAGGCCGTAGCTGCTGGTGATGAAGACCACGTCCTCGAAGCCCGATTCGGTGTCGATGGTGAACATCACGCCCGATGCGCCGAGGTCCGAGCGCACCATGCGCTGCACGCCCGCCGACAGGGCGACGTCGGCGTGGGCAAAGCCCTTGTGCACCCGGTAGCTGATGGCGCGGTCGTTGTACAGGGAGGCAAAGACCTCCTTGGTCTTGTGCAGCACGTCCTCGATGCCGTGCACGTTCAGGAAGGTCTCCTGCTGGCCGGCGAAGGAGGCATCGGGCAGGTCTTCGGCGGTGGCCGAGGAGCGCACGGCGAAGGTGGCGTCGGGGTTGCCTTCGCTCAGGCGGGCGAACTCGTCGCGGATGGCCTTCTCCAGCTCGGGCGGAAACGGCTGGCTCTCGACCATGGCCCGGATCTCGGCGCCGGCCTCGGCCAGGGCGCGCACATCCTCGGTGTCCAGCGCATCCAGGCGCGCGTTGATGCGGTCATTGAGGCCGCCGGCCCTGAGGAACTCGCGGAACGCATGGGCCGTGGTGGCAAAGCCGGTGGGCACCCGCACGCCCTCGGGCAGATGCGAAATCATCTCGCCGAGGCTGGCGTTCTTGCCGCCGACGACCTCGACATCGGTCATGCGCAGTTTTTCGAAGGGCACGACCAGGGCGGTCGGCTCGAACAGTTGGGACATGGAAGACTCCTAAGGTTGAAAAACCGGGGCTCCGTGCGCCAGCGGGTGACCTGTTGTTCTGTTGTGGGTCCGGAGGTGGCGCAGGGTGATCAAATGCGGTTACGCTATCGGGGCAGGACAGGCTGCCCCCGGCGTCCCTCATTGTAGGCGCTGGCCCGTGGCCTGTGACACCCTCGGCCTCCCGCACGCAGCACCCGCACATGCCCAGCAGAACCGTGTTCTTCCTCTCCGACGGCACCGGCATCACGGCGGAGACCTTCGGCAACGCCATCCTCAACCAGTTCGAGACCGAGGTGCGGCGGGTCCGGCTTCCCTTCCTGGACGATGTCGACAAGGCCCACCAGGCGGTGCGCCAGATCAACCACACCGCCGACATCGAGGGCCGGCGACCGCTGGTGTTCGCCACCATCGTCAACCTGGACGTGCTGCGGGTCGTCAAGGAACACTGCCAGGGCATGTTCCTGGACATGTTCGGCACCTTCGTGGAGCCGCTGGAGGGGGAACTGGGCATCAAGTCCAACCACCGCGTCGGCCGCTTTTCCGACGCCTCCAAGAGCAAGGAGTACAACGACCGCATCGAGGCGATCAACTTCTCGCTCATGCACGACGACGGCCAGAGCCACGCCGACCTGCAAGGGTCGGACGTCATCCTGGTCGGTGTCAGCCGCAGCGGCAAGACGCCCACCTCGCTCTACCTGGCCCTGCAGCACGGGCTCAAGGCCTCCAACTACCCGCTCATCCCTGAAGATTTCGAGCGCCGGCAGTTGCCCCCCGCCCTGGTTCCGCACCGCAAGAAGCTGTTCGGCCTGACCATCGCGCCCGAGCGCCTGGCCGAGATCCGCAACGAGCGCCGCCCCAACTCGCGCTACGCGAGCCTGGAGAACTGCCGCGCCGAGGTCAGCCAGGCCGAGGCCATGATGCGGCGCGAAGGCATCCGCTGGCTCTCGACCACCACCAAGTCGATCGAAGAGATCGCCACCACCATCCTGCAGGAGATCCGGCCCGAGCGGCTGGCCTACTGAGGGCCGGCGGCCGGCCCTGGCCGGCCAAGAAAAAAGGCCGCCCCGAAGGCGGCCTCGTCTCTTGCGGGGGTGAGCCCCAGCGCTGGTTTCAGGACTCCGCCGCGGACTCGCCGTCCTTGCCCTTCTTCTTGCGGGCCGCCCCCAGCCCGTGGGCCTGGCGGCTCAGCGCAAAGGAGGCAAACAGCTTGATCCAGAGCGTGGAGCCGGCCACGGCCACCCAGTCGTCCCGCTCCAGCGCCTGGAAGCCCAGCACCGCCACCAGCACGCCCACCATCACGATGCCGCCCAGCAGGTTGATGATCATCTCGTAGGGCGCGTAGCGCTCGGCGTTCGGGGGCGGCATCCCCTTCTTGAGCGCCACCTCGGAGAAGTCGCGCCTGAAGAAGATGCGCCAGGCCCGGCGCAGCCAGAAGAAGGCCACCGGAAACAGTGCCAGCAGGAACAGCCAGTTGAAGATGTAGATGCTCATGGACGATTCGTGGGGTTCACGGGCTTGCAGCAGCGCATTGTCGCAAGAAAAAAACCCCGCCGGTTACCCGACGGGGTCGGTCGGGGGGCGGCCAGTCAGCCGCCCCGGGCCCGGTTCAGGCCCTCACCGCATGCTCAGTGGCCGGTGGCGGCGCCGGCACCCTTGGGGGAGCGGACCGCATCGACCATGGCAGCGATGTGCTGCGGCACGGGCGCGCTCATCTTGCTGACCGCGAAGGCCACAACGAAGTTCACGATCGCGCCCACGGTGCCGAAGGCCTCGGGGGTGATGGTGAAGAAGCTGTTGGCGCCGCCGATCAGGTCGAGGTACTCGGTGCCCTTGACGAAGAAGATGCCCTTGTGCGCGAACACATAGAACAGCGTCACGGACAGACCCGCCAGCATGCCGGCGCTCGCACCCTTGTCGGTGATGGTCTTGCTGAAGATGCCCATCATCAGAGCCGGGAAGATCGTCGAGGCGGCGATACCGAAGGCCAGGGCCACGGTACCGGCTGCGAAGCCCGGCGGGTTCAGGCCCAGGTAACCGGCCACGAAGATGGCACCGGCCATGGCGATCTTGCCGGCAAGCAGCTCACCCTTCTCGCTGATGTTGGGGTTGATGGCACCCTTGATCAGGTCGTGCGAGATGGCCGACGAGATGGCCAGCAGCAGACCGGCGGCGGTCGACAGGGCGGCGGCCAGGCCACCGGCTGCCACGAGGGCGATCACCCAGTTGGGCAGCTGTGCGATCTCGGGGTTGGCCAGCACGATGATGTCGGCGTTCACCGTCAGCTCGTTGCCCTTCCAGCCCGCGGCCTCGGCCTTGGCCAGCACGGCCTCGTTCTTGGTGTTGCTGTTGTAGAACTGGATGCGGCCGTCGCCGTTCTTGTCGTCCCACTTCAGCAGGCCGGTGGCTTCCCAGCGCTTCATCCACTCGGGACGCTGCGCGTGCAGCAGGCTGGCCTCGGGGGCGAACATGTCCGGCTTGGCGTTGACCACCTCGGGGTTCACGACCAGCTGGCCAGAGGCATTCTGGGTGATGCCCACGGCGCTGTTGGTGGTGCCGATCAGGTTCAGGCGGGCCATGGCACCGACGGCAGGGGCCGTGGTGTAGAGCAGCGCGATGAACACCAGCGCCCAGCCGGCGGACGAACGGGCGTCGGCCACCTTCGGCACGGTGAAGAAGCGCACGATCACGTGCGGCAGGCCGGCGGTACCGATCATCAGCGAGATCGTGTAGAACAGCATGTTGATGGTGCTGCCCGCGGCGGACGTGGTGTACTGGCCGAAGCCCAGGTCGGTCACCACCTGGTCGAGCTTGGCCAGCAGGGACACGTCGGTGCCGGCGAGGTCGGCGCCCAGGCCCAGTTGCGGGAAGAAGCTGCCGGTCAGGTTCAGCGAGATGAAGAAGGCCGGCACCAGGTAGGCCAGGATCAGCACGATGTACTGGGCCACCTGGGTGTAGGTGATGCCCTTCATGCCGCCGAACACCGCGTAGGCAAACACGATGGCCATGCCGATGTAGATGCCCTGCGAGCTGGAGACACCCAGGAAGCGCGCGAAGGTCACGCCCACGCCGGTCATCTGTCCGATGATGTAGACGATGGACGCCACCAGCAGACAGATCACGGCCACGTTGCGGGCCAGCTTCGAGTAATAGCGGTCACCGATGAACTCGGGCACGGTGAACTTGCCGAACTTGCGCAGGTACGGAGCCAGCAGGCAGGCCAGCAGCACGTAGCCGCCGGTCCAGCCCATCAGGAACACGGCGCCGCCGTAGCCCAGGTTGGAGATCAGGCCGGCCATCGAGATGAACGAGGCAGCCGACATCCAGTCGGCGGCGGTCGCCATGCCGTTGGTCACGGGGTGCACGCCACCGCCGGCCACGTAGAAGTCCTTGGTGCTGCCGGCACGCGCCCAGATGGCGATGCCGATGTAGATCGCGAAGCTCAGCCCCACGATCAGGTAGGTTGTGGTCTGGAGTCCCATTTGTCAGGTCCTTTTTGGATTCAGTCTTCCTGCATGCCGAACTTGCGGTCGATGTCCTTCATCTTCTTCGCGTACCAGAAGATCAGCGCGATGAAGACGTAGATCGACCCCTGCTGGGCGAACCAGAAGCCCAGCGGGTAGCCGCCAAGCTGGATGCTGTTGAGAGCCGGGGCAAACAGGATGCCCGCGCCGTACGACACGACGGCCCAGATGACCAATACCTTGGTCAGCAGGCTCAGCGTCGCAGACCAGTAGGCCTTTGCGTTGTTGTCACTCGACATGAACGTCATCTCCTCGTAGTGATGCGCTGGATGTTTCGGCGGGGTGAGCCGCCACGCTTTGCATGCCATGCACCGTGCGGTTTTTGGCATTACGGGGCCGACTGTCGTGGCGCTTTCTTACATCAAAATTGCTGCGCAGCCCGTGCGCGGGCAAACCTAGGGTAAGCCCCTAGCAATCGGACCGGCACCTGACGCCGGTCTTGCACGTGCCCCGCGGCGGGCCTGCCCGGGCCGGGGTGGCGCGCTCCGAAACGGGCACGGGCAAAAAAGAAAAGGGCCCCGGAAAACCGGGGCCCTTCAACCCATGCAGGCCTGGCTGCGGCCAGCCAGGTGGCGGACGGCTCAGGCGGCCACGGCGGCCGGCGCCAGTTGCTCGGCCGGCGCGGGCGTGCGGATCAGGTGGTCGAAGGCGCTGAGCGCCGCCTTGGCGCCCTCGCCCGCCGCGATCACGATCTGCTTGTACGGCACCGTGGTGCAGTCGCCGGCGGCGAACACGCCTTCCACATTGGTGTGGCCTTTGGCGTCGACCACGATCTCGCCGAAGCGGCTGAGCTCCACCGTGCCCTTGAGCCATTCGGTGTTGGGCACCAGGCCGATCTGCACGAACACGCCCTCCAGCGGCACCAGGTGCTCCTGGCCGCTGACGCGGTCCTTGTATTTCAGGCCGTTGACCTTGCCCTCGGCTCCGGTGATCTCGGTGGTCTGCGCATTGACATGGATGGTCACGTTGGGCAGGCTCCTGAGCTTGCTCACCAGCACGGCGTCGGCCTTGAGCTGGTCGGCAAACTCGATCAGGGTCACGTGCTCGACGATGCCGGCCAGGTCGATGGCGGCTTCGACGCCCGAGTTGCCGCCACCGATGACCGCGGTGCGCTTGCCCTTGAACAGCGGACCGTCACAGTGCGGGCAGTAGGCCACGCCCTTGTTGCGGTACTCCTGCTCGCCGGGCACGTTCACGTTGCGCCAGCGCGCGCCGGTCGACAGGATGACGCTGCGCGCCTTGAGCACACCGCCGTTGGCCATCTGCACCTGCACCAGGCCACCCGGTTCGCTGGCCGGAATCAGCTTCTCGGCGCGCTGCAGGTTCATCAGGTCCACCTCGTAGTGGCGCACCTGCGCTTCCAGTGCCGCGGCAAACTTCGGGCCGTCGGTCTCCAGCACCGAGATGTAGTTCTCGATCGCCAGGGTGTCATTGACCTGGCCGCCGAAACGCTCGGCCGCCACGCCCACGCGGATGCCCTTGCGGGCGGCGTAGACAGCCGCAGCCGCACCGGCCGGGCCACCGCCGACGACCAGCACGTCGTAGGCATCCTTGGCGTTGAGCCGGGCGGCCTCGCGCTCGCCGGCATTCGTGTCCAGTCTGGCGACGATCTCCTCGACCGTCATGCGGCCGGAGCCGAAGACCTGACCATTGAGGAAGACCATGGGCACGGCCATGATCTCGCGCTCGGTCACCTCCTGCTGGAAGGTGCCGCCCTCGATCACCACCGTGCGGACTTTCGGGTTGACGATGGCCATCAGCGACAGGGCCTGTACCACGTCCGGGCAGTTGTGGCAGGACAGGGACATGTAGACCTCGAAGCCGAAGTCGCCGTCGAGCGCCCTGATGGCGTCGATCACGTCCTGCTCGACCTTGGGCGGATGCCCGCCGGTCCACAGCAGCGCCAGCACCAGCGAGGTGAACTCGTGGCCCAGCGGCAGGCCGGCAAAGCGCACGCCCGAGGTCTCGCCCTCACGGGCAATCACGAACGAGGGCTTGCGGGCATCGCTGCCCGAGGTATCCAGGCTGATCTTGTCCGACACGCCGGCGATGTCGTCCAGCAGGCCGCGCATCTCCTGGCTGGCCGCACTGTCGTCCAGCGAGGCGATCAGGCGGATGGGCTGGCGCAGCATGCCCATGTACTGCTGCAACTGGGCCTTGAGGGTGGCGTCAAGCATGGCGGACTCCTTGAATGCGAACAAAAGGGAATGCGGAACCAATGCCGCTGGTGGCTGGGTCTGCAAACAGACCCAACGGGCAGCGGAACTGCCGAAGAAACAGAAGCGTGAAGTACCTTGGTCCAGAACGCGGCGGAACCGGCTTTGCCGGGCCGCTCGCGTTGTCCCCCTGGGGGGAAGACGCGCCGCAGGCGCGGCGCAGGGGGGGTCAGATTTTGCCGACCAGGTCCAGGCTGGGGGCCAGGGTCTTGGCGCCTTCGTTCCACTTGGCCGGGCAGACCTGGCCGGGGTTGGCGGCCACGAACTGGGCGGCCTTGAGCTTGCGCACGGTTTCCTTCACGTCACGGGCGATGGCGTTGTCGTGCACTTCGGCGGTCTTGATGACGCCCTCGGGGTTGATCACGAAGGTGCCGCGCAGCGCCAGGCCTTCTTCGGGGATGTGCACACCGAAGGCGTTGGTCAGCTGGTGCGTCGGGTCGCCGACCAGCGGGAAGCGGGCCTTGCCCACGGCCGGGCTGGTCTCGTGCCACACCTTGTGCGAGAAGTGGGTGTCGGTGGTCACGATGTAGACCTCGGCACCGGCCTTCTGGAACTCGGCGTAGTTGTCGGCGGCGTCCTCGATTTCGGTCGGGCAGTTGAAGGTGAAGGCGGCCGGCATGAAGATCAGGACGGACCACTTGCCGTGCAGGTTCTTCTCGGTGATCTCGATGAACTCGCCCTTGCCACCGTCGCGGTTGACGAAGGCGGTGGTCTTGAACGGCTGGACTTGGGTGTTGATCAGGGACATGGTGTTTCCTTGGTGGTAGGTTGCGGGGAAGCCTTTGCAGGCATTGATGCGCTGCAACAGGATGAATCATAGCTCACATCTATCAATTTTCAGCATTGATAGTTGCTATTCGCTTGATAGTGATTGTTGCGGTGCGTCATCTGTCGTGCTGGGCGAGGGAGCGCAGGGACATGCCCTGCGCGAACGGAGAGACCGGTTTCAGCGCCTGCCCGGTGCCCCGGCATCCACCAGCAACTGTGCACAGCCATCCGGACCGGCGACGGGGGTGGCCCTGACACGCCAGACGCTCTCCAGCAGCGCCGGGGTGAGCACGGCTTCGGGCGCGCCGGTGGCCCGCAGGCGCCCGCCCTGCAGCACCCAGACGCGGTCGGCATAGCGCAGCGCCAGGTTCAGGTCGTGCAGCACCACCAGGACACCCACGCCCTGCTCCCGGGCCCAGCGATGCACCAGGCCCAGCACCTCGTGCTGGTGCTGCAGGTCGAGCGCGGCCGTGGGCTCGTCCAGCAGCAGCCAGCGCGAAGCGCCATCCGCCGGCGCCTCCCAGATCTGGGCCAGCACCCGCGCCAGCTGCACCCGAAGGCGCTCGCCACCACTGAGATGGCCGACCCCCCGGTTCGCCAGGTGCGCCACATCGGTGGCCGACAGCGCATCGGCCACGATGCGGTCCTCCTGGCGCGAGGGATGCAGGCGGTGAGGATAGCGACCCAGCGCCACCACGTCACGGGCGCTGAAGTCGAACGCCACGGCCGTGTCCTGCGGCAGCACGGCACGCCGGGCGGCCCAGCGCGCGGCGCTGCCCGGGTCGACCGGCTGGCCGTCGATACCGACGCTACCCTCCTGGGGAGCCGCCAGGCCGGCCAGCACCGACAGCAGGGTGGACTTGCCGGCTCCGTTCGGTCCCAGCACGACGCCCACCTGACCCGCCTGCAGCCTCAGGTTCACACCCCGCAGCAGCCAGCGCTCCCCGACCCTGACGCCCAGTTCGGTGCCCACCAGACCTGAGGACGCATCGACTGCAACCTGCATGTCGGGCAACCGCGCGTTCACAGGCGCCTCCCGTGGCTGCTGCGAAGCAGCAGCAGAAAGAAGGGCACGCCCACCAGCGCCGTGAGCACACCCAGCGGCAGCTCGGCCGGCTGCGCGATCGTGCGCGCCACCGCGTCGGCCAGCACCACGAGACAGGCGCCCAGCAGCGCGGAACCGGGCAGCACCCATCGGTGGTCGGGCCCCACGGCCAGGCGCACCATGTGGGGAGCGACCAGCCCGATGAAGCCGATGATGCCGGTGGTGGCCGTCACCACACCCACCGCCAGGGCCGTCACCAGCACGGCACGGCGCTTGAGCCTTTCCACCGCCACACCCAGCAGGACCGCCTGCGACTCGCCCAGCGCCAGCGCATTGAGCGGATGGGCCATGCGCAGGCCGACCCAGAGCGCGACGGCGGTCAACCCGGCGACCAGCGCGACCGCGCTCCAGCGCGCGCCGCCCAGGCTGCCCAGCAGCCAGAACTGCAGGCTGCGAAGCTGCTCGTCGGTGGCCAGGAAACTCAGCAGCCCCAGGCCGGCGCCGGCCAGGGCGTTGATGGCGATGCCCGCCAGCAGCATCATCGCCACCCTTGTGCCCCCCTCGCCGCGCGAGAGCGCGTGCACGAGTGCCGTGACCATCAGCCCCCCGAGGAAAGCCATGAGCACCAGCGCCCAGCTGCCCAGGGAGCGCGGCAGGTCGGGGAACCACAGGGCGCCCATGACGATAGTCAGCCCGGCCGCCAGCGCGGCCCCGCTGCTGACCCCGATCAAGCCGGGGTCGGCCAGCGGGTTGCGGAAGATGCCCTGCATGATGGCGCCCGCCATGCCCAGGCCGGCACCGGCGGCCAGCCCGAGCACCAGCCGCGGCAGGCGGATGTTGAGGAACACCAGCGCGGACGGATCGACATCGTCGCCGGCTCCGGAGGCCACCAGGCTGCGGTACAGCACGCCGGGCAATTCACCGAGCGGCAGACCGTAGGCCCCCTGCCCTGCGGCATAGAGCAGCGTCGCGAGCAGGAGAAAACCCAGCACAGGCAGAGCCAGCGGACGCGGCAACCAGCGCCCGTCGGGTGGCATGGACGGGCGCACCCTCATGGCCCTTCCCCTGGCCTGTGCGCACCAGACATCGGCACCGGCGACGGCAGGACGGACGACCGCAAGGTGAAGACCAGGCCGGCCGAGCAGTCGGAAACAGGGTGTCTCAGATCGGGAGTCAGCAAGACGGCATTCATGCGGACATCAGGCTTTCATGCAATTGCCAGACCACCTCGGGCAGGCGCGGACCGAAGCCCAGCAGGGCCAGGGCGTCCATGTCGACCAGGGTCCGTGCACGTTCCCGGCGCCGCCAGGCGGGCGTCAGGGCCAGCTCGGGGCGTTGCCAGAATTTTTCCGTCCCACCCACGGCCTCGAGTCCCTGGGTGGTCATGACAATGACATCGGGCGCGGCAGCGGCCATGGCCTCGGCCGTCATCGGACGGTAGCCGCTGAAGGCCTGCAGGGCATTGCGGCAACCGGCGAGCCGGATCACGGCGTCGGCCGCCGTCGCGCGACCGGACACCATGGGGCTGCCTGCATGGGCCAGCACGAACAGGACCGACGGCACGGGGCGCCGGGCGCGCGCCTGCACGCCCGCCTGCACACGGGCCTGAACCGCTGTCCAGCGCGCGGTCAGCTCGGCCAGGTAGGCCATGGCCTGCGACTCGCGTCGGGCTGCGCGACCGACCGCCGCCACCTTGCGGCCGACCTCATCCCAGGTGTGGTCGATGCTCACCAGCTCGACATGCACGCGCGCGCTGCGCAACTGGTCCAGCACCACCGAGGGACCGGCGTCGGCGGTGGCAATCAGGGCGTCGGGGCGAAGCGACAGCAGGCCCTCGGCCGACAGCTGCCGCAGGTACCCCACCTTGGGCGTCTGCTGTGCCTGGGGCGGATACAGGCTGGTCGTGTCTGTGCCCACCAGCTGCGCCTGTGCCCCCAGGGCGTACACGATCTCGGTGAGCGCGCCTCCGGCCGTCACCAGCCTGGGCAGATTGCGGTCACCGCTGGTGGACGGGCTCGGGCTGGCAGCAGAGGCAGTCTGACTCCACCAAGGCCCGCCAGCGGCGAGCAGCGCCGAGCCAGCCAGGCACGCGAGCGCCTGCCGCCTGGGCACGCTGGCGCTGCAGGCGTTCACGCGCGGTTCCGGCTCGGTGAGAAGGGGTTGAGGCAGGTCGGGCATTCACGGCTCCGTTCGGATTCATGTCGTTCACTGGGGAGAGCAGGCGCAATGCCTCATGCACTCTCGGCACTCACTGTGGACAGACCGGATTCGCGCAGCGGCATCAGCAGCGCCCTCCAGTCATCCCTCTCCGGCTGCCCCGGCTTGCGTGCGCCGAAGAACATCGCCATCAGTTCGCCTTTGGCGTCGAAGACCTCCAGCGAAGTCACCGTGCCGTGATCCCCCGGCTTCTCGACCACCCAGGCCGAGTCGATCAGGTCTTCGCGCAGGTGCAGGTTGAAGCCCGGGTCGAGCACGTTGAGCCAGCGCATGCCCCTGATGTCCATGGGCTCGACTCGCAGCACCGGTCCGGTGTGGATCTGGATGCAGCCCGGGCTGCCGACGAACACCATGATGGACGTGCCATCCAGGGCGGCGCCCTGCAGCATCTGCTGCACCGCCGAAGGCGCCACCGGGTGGGTGAACCGACCCCGTGCCAGTTCGAATGCCTGACGGCGCGGCAATCCGTGGCGCTTGAGCAGGCCGAAGAACTGATGTGTGTCGGTCATCGCGCCCCAGTCATCCAGGAAGGCTGGCACATCCACGGCTGCAGCGTCGGTATCGAGCTCCTGCGCCGCAGGCGCTT
>SBFS01000099.1 GCA_006227825.1 Burkholderiales bacterium
ATCGCCCTGGAAGACGACTACTTCGTGCAGCGCAAGCTCTACCCGAACGTCGACTTCTACTCCGGCATCGTGCAGCGCGCCATCGGCATCCCGGTCAACCTGTTCACCGGCATCTTTGCCCTGGCCCGTACGGTCGGCTGGATCGCCCAGCTCAACGAGATGATCGGCGACCCCGAGTACAAGATCGGGCGCCCGCGCCAGCTCTTCACCGGCTCCCCGCGCCGGGATGTCCCGGCCGGCTTCAAGCGCTGATCCGGCGACGGCACATCGCCCCACGGCGCCCGCCCGCTTCGAGCGTGGCGGGCGTTTTTTCTCGGGCGAAGGATAAAATCGTCGCTCCCGGCCGACAGATGGCCGACACGGACAGAACATGGGACGCACGCTCTACGACAAGATCTGGGACGAACACGTCGTCCACACCGAGGAGGACGGCACGTCCGTCCTCTACATCGACCGCCACCTGGTGCATGAAGTCACCAGCCCGCAGGCCTTCGAGGGACTGCGGCAGGCGGGCCGCAAGGTCTGGCGTGTCAGCTCCGTGGTCGCCACCGCCGACCACAACACCCCCACCACCGGCTGGGAACTCGGCTACGACGGCATCACCGACCCGATCAGCAAGGAGCAGATCGTCACCCTGGATGCCAACATCCGCGAGTTCGGCGCGGCGGCCTTCTTTCCCTTCCTGTCCAGGCGACAGGGCATCGTGCACGTGATCGGGCCCGAGAACGGCGCCACCCTGCCCGGCATGACCGTCGTCTGCGGCGACTCGCACACCTCCACGCACGGCGCCTTCGGGGCGCTGGCTCACGGCATCGGCACGTCCGAGGTCGAACACGTGCTGGCCACCCAGACCCTGCTGGCCAAGAAGGCCCGCAACATGCTGATCAGGGTCGAGGGCCAGTTGCCCAGGGGCTGCACCGCCAAGGACATCGTGCTGGCCATCATCGGCAGGATCGGCACCGCCGGCGGCACCGGCTACACCATCGAGTTTGCCGGCAGCGCCATCCGCGCGCTGTCCATGGAAGGCCGCATGACGGTCTGCAACATGGCCATCGAGGCCGGCGCCCGCGCCGGCCTGGTGGCCGTGGACGACAAGACCATCGAATACGTCAGGGGCCGCCCGCTGGCGCCCACGGGCGTCGAATGGGACCAGGCCGTGGCGTACTGGAGAACGCTGCACTCCGATCCGGATGCGGCCTTCGACGCCGTGGTGGAGCTGGACGCCAGCCGCATCCTGCCCCAGGTGACCTGGGGCACCTCGCCCGAGATGGTGCTGGACGTGACAGCCGCCGTGCCGGACCCGGACCGGGAGAAAGACCCCAACAGGCGCAACGCCATGGAGCGGGCGCTGACCTACATGGGCCTGCAACCGGGCAAGCCGCTGGCCGACATCCATGTCGACAAGGTCTTCATCGGCTCCTGCACCAACAGCCGCATCGAGGACATGCGCGAAGCCGCCGCCGTGGTCCGCAAGCTCGGGCAAAGGGTCGCGGCCAATGTCAAGCTGGCCATGGTCGTTCCCGGCTCGGGCCTGGTCAAGGAACAGGCCGAGCGCGAGGGCCTGCATGAGATCTTCAAGGCCGCCGGCTTCGAGTGGCGCGAACCCGGCTGCTCGATGTGCCTGGCCATGAACGCCGACCGCCTGGAGCCCGGCGAGCGCTGCGCCTCGACCAGCAACCGCAACTTCGAGGGGCGCCAGGGTGCGGGCGGCCGCACCCACCTGGTTTCCCCCGCCATGGCCGCGGCCGCGGCCATCCACGGCCACTTCGTCGACATCCGCCAATTCGCCTGAAAGGAGTCTCCCGTGAAGAAACTTGCCTCACTGCTGTTCGCCTGCACGCTGCTGGCGCTCTCCGGCTGCGCCACCGTCCAGGGCATCGGCCAGGACATCCAGAAGGGCGGACAGATCCTGGAAGACGCAGCGACGAAGAAGAAATAAATGAACCCGTTCAAGGTACACACGGGCCTGGTGGCTCCCATGGATCGCGAGAACGTCGACACGGACGCGATCATCCCGAAGCAGTTCCTCAAGTCGATCCGCAGGACCGGGTTCGGGCCCAACCTGTTCGACGAGTGGCGCTACCTGGACCAGCCCGGTCAGCCCGGTGTGCCCGAGAGCCAGCGCAAGCCCAACCCCGACTTCGTGCTCAACCTGCCGCGCTACCAGGGTGCGTCCATCCTGCTGGCGCGCAGGAACTTCGGCTGCGGCTCCAGCCGCGAGCACGCCCCCTGGGCCATCGAGCAGTACGGCTTCCGCGCCCTCATCGCGCCCAGCTACGCCGACATCTTCTTCAACAACTGCTTCAAGAACGGCCTGCTGCCCATCGTGCTCGGCGAGTCGCAGGTCGACCAGCTGTTCAACGAGGTCCATGCCTTCCCCGGCTACCAGCTGACCATCGACCTGGAACGGCAGGTCATCGTCAAGGCCCAGGGCGAGGAGATTCCCTTCGAGGTCAACCCCTTCCGCAAGTACTGCCTGCTCAACGGTCTGGACGACATCGGCCTGACCCTGCGCCACAAGGACAAGATCCAGGCCTACGAAGCCCGGCGCCTGGCCAGCAAGCCCTGGCTGGCCCACACCATGTGATCCCAGCGTCCCCGTCCCAACATCCACAATGAAAATCGCAGTTCTCCCCGGTGACGGCATCGGCACCGAAATCGTCGCCGAAGCGGTCAAGGTCCTCCAGGCGCTCGACCTGAAGTTCGAAATGGAGTCGGCCCTGGTCGGAGGCGCCGCCTACGACGCCCATGGCCACCCCCTGCCCGAGTCCACACTGAGGCTGGCCATGGACAGCGATGCCGTGCTGTTCGGTGCCGTCGGCGACTGGAAGTACGACAAGCTCGACCGCCCCCTGCGGCCCGAGCAGGCCATCCTGGGCCTGCGCAAGAACATGGGCCTGTTCGCCAATTTCCGCCCTGCGATCTGCTACGAGCAGCTGGTGGGGGCCTCCAGCCTCAAGCCCGAACTGGTCGCCGGCCTGGACATCCTGATCATCCGGGAGCTGACCGGCGACATCTACTTCGGCCAGCCGCGGGGCCGCCGCGAGGCGCCGGACGGCGAGTTCAAGGGCGCGCCCGAAGCCTTCGACACCATGCGCTACGCCAGGCCCGAGATCGAGCGCATCGCCCACGTCGCGTTCCAGGCCGCGCGCAAGCGCAACAGGAAGGTCACCAGCGTGGACAAGGCCAACGTGCTGGAGACCTTCCAGTTCTGGAAGGACACCGTCACCGAGGTCCATGCCCAGTATCCGGACGTCACGCTGGAGCACATGTACGTCGACAACGCCGCGATGCAGCTGGTCAAGAACCCCAAGGCCTTCGACGTGGTGGTCACCGGCAACATGTTCGGTGACATCCTGTCCGACGAGGCCTCGATGCTGACCGGCTCCATCGGCATGCTGCCCTCGGCCTCGCTCAACAGCCGCAACCAGGGCCTGTACGAGCCCAGCCACGGCAGCGCGCCGGACATCGCCGGCAAGGGCGTGGCCAACCCGCTGGCCACCATCCTTTCGGCCGCGATGATGCTGCGCTTCAGCCTGAACCAGGAAGAAGCCGCCCAGCGCATCGAGAACGCGGTCAGGCAGGTGCTCGCCCAGGGCCTGCGCACGCCCGACATCTTCAGCGAGGGAACAACCCGTGTCGGCACCGCGCAGATGGGCGACGCCGTGGTCAGGGCGCTGGGCTGACCTCCCGGGCCCGGCATCGCCAGCCGGCTTTCCCGTGCACGGCGCCGTTGCGCCGTGGCGTCACAGCCAGCGCCTGACGCGGGCCCGGTAGGCCCGGTACTGTTCCCCGAACAGCGCCTCCAGCGCCCTCTCCTCGGGCACGATCTGGAAGCGCGTGATGTAGGCCACGAAGAGCAGGGGTCCGGCCAGGGCCCAGGGTGACCAGAGATGGACCGCCCAGGCCAGCAGCAGGCAGCACAGGCCGACATACATCGGGTTTCGGGTGATCCGGTAGACCCCGGCGGTGGCCAGCGACGAGGCCCTGTGCGGGCGCAGCGGATTGATGGTCGTGCGCTGGCGCAGGAAGACCAGCAGCCCCGACAGATCGAAGGCCAGGCCCAGTGCCACCAGCGCCAGCACCAGCGCCGTTCGCTCCCCCGCCGGCCACGGCCACGCCGGGGGCAGGCCGGACAGCCACCACATCAGGGCCGCCACCAGGGCGGCCACCACCGGCGGCGGAATCAGGTTCTCGAGCTTGCCCATGCCGGCATGATACGCAGGCCGGTCACCCGGCCGGCTACAGGGGCCAGACCACCAGCAGCAGCGGCACGGCCGTCACCACCACCAGCAGCTCCAGCGGCAGGCCCAGGCGCCAGTAGTCGCCGAAGCGGAATCCCCCCGGTCCCAGGATCAGCGTGTTGTTCTGGTGCCCGATCGGCGTCAGGAAGGCGCACGAGGCGCCGATGGCCACCGCCATCAGAAAGGCGTCCGGACTGACGCCCAGGACACCGGCGGCGCTGATGGCGATCGGGCACATCACGGCGGCGGTGGCCGCGTTGTTCATCAGGTCGGAGAGGAACATGGTCACCAGCAGGACCAGCACCAGTCCCGGCACGGCATGCCCCTGGGCCACCCATTCGAGCATCAGGCGGGCGATCAGCTCGGCCAGCCCGGTGGTCTCCATCGCGCCCGCCACCGGAATCAGGGCGGCCAGCAGCACGATCACCGGCCAGTCGATGGCGTCGTAGACAGCCCGCGGCGGGACCGTGCGCAAAGCCATCGACGCCAGCACCCCGAGTGCAAAGGCAATCGCCGCCGGCAGCAGCCCGATGGCCGCCATGCCGACCGACAGCGCCATGACCAGGCCCGCGGTCCACGCCCTGCGGCGATCGGGGATACGCAGGGCCCGCTCGGCCAGCGGCACGCAGCCGTGGTCGGCGGCAAACTGACCGATGCCTTCGGCCGGACCCTGCATCAGGAGCAGGTCGCCCGCGGCCAGTGGCGTGGCACGCAGCCTCGTGGTCGAGCGCCGGCCCTGCCGGGACAGGGCCAGCAGGTTGATGCCGTAGCGGCTGCGCAGGAGGATGTCGCTCGCGGAGCGTCCCGACAGCGACGAACCGGGCAGAACGGCCAGCTCCATCAGCACCACTTCCGCGGCCTGCGCCGACGCGGAGTCCTCGTGCGCCCCTTCGTCCTGCGCTTGGCCGGCGGCGGGCCCGGCCTGCTGCGGTCTGTCGGCAGCGCCTTGCGCCTCTGCCGGCTCCGGCCGCACCGACTCTTCGAGCTTCAGTCCGAGGGCAGAGAGCACCGAGGCCAGCGCCTCGGCCTCCGCCTCGATGACCAGGATGTCACCGACCCGCAGCCGGCGCGACGGGCTTGGCGCGACGATGCGCGTCTCCCTGCGCACCAGTCCCACAATCTGAGCACCGCTCTCGTCCAGCGCCTCCTCCAGTTCGCCCAGCGCCCGGCCTGCCGAGGAACTGCCCTCGGTGATCCGGGCCTCGGTCAGGTAGGCGCCCGAGTCGAATCCTTCCATGCCGGTCTGCCGGCGTGCCGGCACCAGCCTCCAGCCCACCAGGGCGACGAACAGCACGCCGCCCACGGCCACGGCCAGTCCGACCGGGGCGAAATCGAACATGCCGAACCCGTTGCCCGCCGCCTGCTCCCGAAATCCCGAGACGATCAGGTTCGGTGGCGTCCCGATCAGGGTCGTCATGCCGCCGAGAATGGTGCCAAAGGCCAGCGGCATGAGGACCTGACCCGGTGTCAGGTCGATCCGGCGCGCGAGCTGGATCGCCACCGGCATGAGCAAGGCCAGCGCCCCCACGTTGTTCATGAAGCCCGACAGCAGGGCGCCCAGCCCGACCAGCGCCGCCAGGCTCATGGTCCGTCCGGCCCCGGCCGGCAGAAGCACGCGGGCGAGTTCGTCCACCGCACCCGAAGTCTGCAGACCGTGGCTGAGCACCAGCACGCAGGCCACCGAGATCACGGCCGGATGACCGAATCCCGAGAAGGCATCCAGGGGCGCCACGAGACCGGTGATGACGCTGGCCAGCAGGGCGGCGGCGGCCACCATGTCGTGGCGCCAGCGTCCCCACAGGAACATCGCCACCGTGCCGGCCAGAATGGCCAGAAGCGTCCACTGCTGCGGTGTGACCTGCACGGTTTCCATGCCACCGCACTGTGCCACAAGCCCGAGCCGTGTGACGGAAGGACCCGAAGCCGCGCCCGCGGCGGCCGCCATGCGGTCACCAGCGAGGTGCCGCTCTCAGTGCAGGCCGGCAGAAGGGGCCGCGAACGCCCGCAGCAGCAGCGCGTTCAGGTCGTGCAGGCCACCCAGCGCCGGGCGGGATGGCTCGATCCCATGCCGGAAGCCGAGCGCGACGAAGCGCTCCAGCAGGGCCGGGTCGCGGGTGACAATGTGCACCGGCACGTCCCAGCTGGCACCCTCGCCGCTCACGCTGGCCGCCGGCTGGTGGTCGCCGACCCAGAGCATCACGGACTCGCGCGTCTGCGGCTGCCGCAGATAGCCGCCCAGCCAGCGGTAGGTGTAGTCGAACATGCCGATGTAGTTGGGCAGCATGTCCAGCCAGTCGACATAGGCGTTGAGCAGACGCTCGGTTTGCGCCGCGCCGAAAGGATCGGGGGTCAGCAGCCGGTTCCAGTCGGGCTGGTAGGGAGGCACGGGACCGAACGGCAGGTGACTGGTGATGGTGGGGAAGAACAGGAAGCGCGGCGGCGTCTCGGGTGTGACGGGATACAGCTGGTTGAAACGGGCCAGGCTGAACTGGTCGGGCACCTTCCAGTACCCCAGCGGAGGACCCTGGTAGTGGAGGTCGCGGGCGTCCAGGAACAGGTCGAAACCGTAGAAGCTGCTCTCGGCCCAGTCCCAGCTCAGCGCCGGGTACAGGCCCACGGTCTGGTAGCCGGCGCGCGAAAACAGGGTCGACAGCGTAGGGCGCTGCGTGGTGAGCAGAAGGTCGTGGCGCATCGGGTCGCTCAGGTCGATGCCGGACAGCAACGACAGGTGGGACAGCTCGGAAGCGCCGGCGAAGGTGGCCGCACGCACATAGGCCGATGCCACCAGGTGCCCGCTGGCCGAGATGTCCTGCACGAGCTGGCTGCGGGCCGATGCCAGCGCAGGCCCTGCACGCGGGTGCTCGAAGGCCATCGCCCCGTAGGACTCGAGAAAGATCAGCTTGAAGTCACGGCCACGCAAGGCCCCGAGCGACTCCCGGGGCGGGGCCTGGACAGCCGCCTCCAGCGCCCGGGCGGCCGGCAGCGCCGCCTCCACGCGTCCGGGCAGAAAGGCCGTGGCCAGCAGGCTGGCCTGGCGCGCATAGGTGGGCGTGATCGGGTCGGTCACGATGTGCCAGGTCACGCCCGGTGCCCAGGCCCAGAGGTGGGCCATCACGGCCAGGCCCGCCAGGCCCGTCGGCAGCCAAGTCCAGCGAGCGCGCAGTGCATAGGGTGCCACCTCGTGCACCAGCCTGGACAGCGCCCATCGCACCAGCAGGAAAAGGCCTGTCAGCACAAGCACCGTGCCCACGATCGCGATCGCGCTGACCCACCACGGGTGGTCGCGCGCGGACACCCAGAGAAAACGCGGAATCTGCTGTCCGTCCCAGTACAGGTTGACCGGACGGCCAAACAGGGTGGGCACGGTGACATTGGCGTAGCGCCCCAGCAGCAACACCATGAACAGCACCGAGAGTGCAGTCACCGCGCGGCCGGACAGACGCCCCCACCAGGCCACCGCGCCCAGCACGACCAGCCACAGGCCCACGAACTCGGGCGACAGGCGGTGGTCGGGCAGCACAGCCGGCGTCGGCCACCAGTTGCGCAGGCTCAGCGCGGTGTTCAGCAAGGCCAGCGCCGCCAGGGCCGCCAGCACCGCCATCGCCCGCGAGCCCTTCACTGGCACAGCTCCCGGGCCGGCAGATGCGGCACGTGCACCAGGCGGACCTTGTTCAGGCAGTGCACCGCCCGGTGACAGGTTTTGCGCAATGGGCTCTGGCACGACATGCGGCGCAGTATGTCACCGGCCGGCGTGCGGGCCGGTCCGCAGCGCCAATGCCCCCAGGCGCGTGTAAGCCCCGCAACAGGCAGGCTGAGCTAAAATCCCGTCCCATGTTTGCCGCTCGCCCGTTCGTCCCGAACCCCGCACCCGCCGCCCTGGCCGGTGCAGCCGCGCGCGCAATCACCACCAAAACCACGACCATTAAGGGCTGATCCAGCTCCGGTATCGTCGTGCGCCCTCCCCGGCCAGACGAGCCGGGGCAGACAGGCCGGTCTGGCACTGTTTCTTCACTTGAAAGGGCGTTTGAAATGAGCAAGTTGGTAGGTCTGGTCGGCTGGCGCGGCATGGTCGGCTCGGTGTTGATGGATCGCATGGTCGAGGAAAAAGACTTCGACCTGATCGAGCCCCTGTTCTTCTCCACCTCCAACGCCGGCGGCCAGGCCCCGGCCATGGCCAAGAACGAGACCACGCTGCAGGACGCGAACGACATCGACGCCCTCAGGCGCTGCGAGATCATCATCACCTGCCAGGGCGGTGACTACACCAACGATGTCTACCCCAGGCTGCGCGCCGCCGGCTGGAGCGGCCACTGGATCGACGCCGCGTCCGCCCTGCGCATGGAAAAGAACGCGGTCATCATCCTCGACCCGGTCAACATGCCGGTGATCAGGAACGCCCTGGCCCACGGAGGCAAGGACTGGATCGGCGGCAACTGCACCGTCAGCTGCATGCTGATGGGCGTGGGCGCGCTGTACAAGGCCGGACTGGTCGAGTGGATGAGCACCCAGACCTACCAGGCCGCCTCCGGCGGTGGTGCCCAGCACATGCGCGAACTGCTGACCCAGTACGGCACGCTCAACGCCGAGGTGAAGGCACTGCTGGACGACCCCAAGAGCGCCATCCTGGAAATCGACCGCAAGGTCATTGCCAGGCAGCGTTCGCTGTCCAGCGCCGAGACCGCCAACTTCGGTGTGCCGCTGGGCGGCAGCCTCATTCCCTGGATCGACAAGGACCTGGGCAACGGCATGTCCAAGGAAGAGTGGAAGGGCATGGCCGAGACCAACAAGATCCTGGGGCTGGGCGAACAGTTCGGCTCGGCACCGGTTCCTGTCGACGGCTTCTGCGTCCGCGTCGGAGCCATGCGCTGCCACAGCCAGGCCCTGACCTTCAAGCTGAAGAAGGACGTGCCGGTCGCCGACATCGAGGCCATGATCGCCGCCGACAACCCCTGGGCCAAGGTCGTTCCGAACACCCGCGAGGCCACCATCCGGGAGCTGACGCCGGTGGCCGTGACCGGCACCATGACCATCCCGGTCGGCCGCATCCGCAAGCTGGCGATGGGCCCCGAGTACGTCGGTGCCTTCACCATCGGCGACCAGCTGCTCTGGGGCGCCGCCGAGCCGCTGCGCCGCATGCTGCGCATCCTGCTGGAGGCCTGAAAGCCCCGGACCGCGCGGGCCGCACGGGCCCGCCGACGGCGGACCCCGCCCGGCGGCCAGGCCAGAAAAGCCCCGCCGTCTCGTTGCGCAGTCACAACGAGAACCCCGGCCGGACCGCGACAGACGGCGGGCTTTGAAACTCAAGCGGATTCTCAGCTTGTCACTGTAATGCGTTGATGCTATGGTCATTTCTCGTTCTCTAACGTCGAGGTGACTGTGCCCAGCCCCATCCGCTCCATCCCTTCCCGGCAGCCCGCCCGGATCCCGGCCTCCAGGGGTACCTCGGGACTGGTCCGGCTGCACGCTGTCGCAGCGGCCGCCATCCTGTGCACCAGCCTCGCCATGCCGCCCGATGCGCATGCGCTGGCCCTGGGTCGCATCGTGGTGCAGTCGGCTCTCGGGGAACCCCTGCGGGCCCAGATCGATGTGCCCGACATCGACGCCGCCGAGGCCGAGAGCCTGCGCGTCACCCTGGGCTCGCCCCAGACCTACCGCGCCGCCGGCATCGACATCAATGCGGCCCTGATCAACCTGCAGGTCGCCCTGCGGCGGCGGCCCGACGGCAGCGCCTACCTGCAGCTGACCAGCCAGCGCCCCGTCACCGAGCCTTTTCTTGACCTGATCATCGAAGCCAACTGGGCATCGGGTCGCCTCGTGCGCGACTACACGCTGCTGTTCGATCCGCCGCGCACGGCCGCGCCCGCGCCCCTGCCGCTGCCCCCGGTCGCCAGCCAGCCCCCTGCGTCCAGCGCTGCGGCACCTGCCCCGGCGCCCCTACC
>SBFS01000266.1 GCA_006227825.1 Burkholderiales bacterium
TGTGACGAAACCGGTGTGGCGCTGGTGGACGCCAGCGGCCCGGGCGTGCCGCGCCTGCTCGGGCAGGCATTGCACAGCCAGATCGAGATGCACCAGGCTTACGGTGGTGTCGTGCCCGAACTGGCCAGCCGCGACCACATCCGGCGCGTGCTGCCACTGACCGAGTCGGTGCTGTCGCAGGCTGGCGTTCAGCTGGGCCAGATCGATGCCATTGCCTACACCCGCGGCCCCGGCCTGGCCGGCGCTTTGCTGGTCGGTTCCGCTGTGGCCGCCTCTCTGGCCATGGCGCTGGGCAAGCCCGCGGTGGGCATCCATCATCTGGAGGGCCATCTGCTGTCCCCGTTCCTGAGCGCCGACCCGCCCGGGTTTCCTTTCGTGGCCCTGCTGGTTTCGGGCGGCCACACCCAGCTGATGCGCGTGGAGGGTGTGGGCCGGTATGAGTTGCTGGGTGAAACCATCGATGACGCGGCCGGCGAAGCCTTCGACAAGTCGGCCAAGCTGCTGGGCCTGGGCTACCCTGGCGGCCCGGCCCTCTCGCGGCTTGCCGTCCAGGGCGACGCCACGGCCTACCGCTTTCCCCGCCCCATGCTGCACAGCGGCGACCTGGACTTCTCCTTCGCCGGTCTCAAGACCGCGGTGCTCACCCAGGTCAAGCGGCTGGCGCATGCCCGACCGGAGGGCCCGGCCAGCAGCCACCTGGCCGACCCCTTGACCGATCAGCAAAAGGCCGATGTCGCCGCCAGTGCCCAGGCCGCCATCGTCGAGGTGCTGGTGAAAAAATCCATGGCCGCGGTCAAGGCCACCGGCCTGCGCCGCCTGGTGGTGGCCGGTGGCGTCGGGGCCAACACCCTGCTGCGCCAGCAGCTCGACGCCGCTTGTGCCCGCGCCGGTGTGCGCGTGCATTACCCGGAGCTGCACCTGTGCACCGACAACGGCGCCATGATCGCGCTGGCTGCCGGCTTGCGGGCGCAGACGGGCTTGCTGCCGCAGGCGGCCAACGGCGCCTACCGCTTCGACGTGAGGCCACGCTGGCCGCTGTCCGAACTGGCGCCAGCGGTCACCTGAGGGTTCGGATACCCCCTGGGAGATGGGAGTGTAATTATGAATTACACTCCGCGCTCCCGTCACCTGCGCGACACACGCCGGTGACCGACAGGGAAGGCGCCACCGTGCCATCCCGCCGAACCCCGGAGTCCGTACCGATGCTTTCTTCCTCCATGTCTCATGCCCGCCGTGGATTTCTCACCCTTGCTTGCGGCCTGCTCGCCTCAGCCGGCCTCCATGCCCAGCCGACGGCTCCGCAAGGCGAGCCGATCCGCATAGCGATGATCGAGGGCCTGTCCGGGCCTTTCGCCAACACCGGAGAAGCCGTCTTCCGCAACCTGGTCTGGGCCGCCGAGCGGGTCAATGCCCGCGGGGGCGTGAAGCTGCCCGCGGCCGAGGGCGGGGCGCGCCCTCTGGTCATCGAACGGTTTGACAGCAAGGGGCAGGCGGAGGAGGCCATGTCCGCCCTGCGCTCCGCGGTTGACCGCGGCATCCGCATCGTCGCCCAGGGCAACTCATCGGCCACGGCCAGTGCCCTCATCGAGGCCATCGGCCGCCACAACGAGCGTGATCCCCGGCGGCGTATGCTGTTTCTCAACTATTCAGCGGTCGACCCGGTGCTGACCAACGAGAAATGCAGCTACTGGCACTTCCGCTTCGATGCACATGCCGACATGCGAATGACTGCGCTCATGAGCGTGTTGCGAGAAGACAAGGATCTCCAGCGCATCTACCTCATCGGGCAGGACTACAGTTTCGGTCAGGCGGTGCTGCGCGAGGCGCGCGCGCAACTCTCGGCCCAGCGGCCCGACATCCGGATCGTCGGCGACGAACTGCACCCCATGGCCCGTGTCAAGGACTTCCTGCCCTACGCCACGAAGATCAGGAACAGCGGCGCACAGGCCGTGCTGACCGGGAACTGGGGCAACGACCTGACCCTGCTGGTCAAGGCCGCCCGCGAGGTCGGCTTCAACGGCAGCTTCTACACCTTCTATGGCAATGCCCTGGGAGCCCCCGCCGCGATGGGCGAAGCCGGCATCGGCAAGGTCATTGCCGTGGCCGACTGGTTCCCCAACGTGCCCACGCCCGAGTCCGAAGCCTTCTACCAGTCGTTCCGCCAGCGCTTTCCCAGTCCGGCCGACGACTACGTGCACATGCGCATGCAGCTCATGATCGAGGCCCTGGCCCAGGCCATCGAGCGTGCAGGTCGTCTGGAAGCCGGCGCCATCGCGGCCGCCCTGGAACAGGCCGACGTCACCCTGGCCGGCCAGCGCGCCCGCATGCGCGCCGCCGACCACCAGGTCCAGCAGACCCTGGCCGTGGCCGTCATGGACCGACAAGGTGCCCCCGGTGTCAAGTTCGACGTCGAAGGCTCCGGTTACGGATTCCGTGTCATCCGCCAGCTCAGCCCCGAGCAGGCCGAACACCCTCACAGCTGCCAGATGACGCGGCCCTGAGATCACGGCAAGCCACCCGGCATACTTCGACCTCCAGCAAGGAGAATGTCATGCGCCAGGTGGTGTCGGGTCTTCAGGAGTCGCGCATCCGCGAAGTCGCCAACGAGGGCATGGGTCGCGAGGGGGTGCTCAAGTTCTGGTTCGGTGAAAGCGACGAAGTCACCCCCGATGTGGTCCGCCAGGCCGCCATTGCCTCGCTGCAGGCCGGCGAAACCTTCTACGCCCACAACCTCGGCCTGCCCGAGCTGCGCCACGCCATCGCCGGCTATACCCACAGCCTGCACCGCCATCTCGCCACCGACACGCTGTTCGACCGCATCGCCGTCACCTCCGGCGGCGTCAATGGTCTCATGCTGGCCTCGCAGGCCCTGGTCGACGCCGGTGACGACGTCGTTGTCGTCACGCCCGCCTGGCCCAACCTCGCCGCCCAGCCGGCCATCCTTGGTGCCCGCGTGCGCAGCTTTCCGCTCTCCGTGCAGGCCGGTGCCTGGACGCTGGACCTGCCCGCCCTGCTGCAGACCATCACGCCGGCCACCCGGTTGCTCATCGTCAACGCGCCCAGCAACCCCACCGGCTGGACACTCAGCCGCGCCGAGCAGCAGGCCATCATGGCCCGCTGCCGCCACACCGGCACCTGGGTCCTGGCCGACGAGGTCTACGAGCGCCTCTACTACGGCGACGACACCCCCCACGGCGCCGCCAGCAGCTTCCTGGACGTGGCGCAGCCCGACGACCGCCTCATCGTCGCCCACAGCTTCTCCAAGAGCTTTCTCATGACCGGCTGGCGCCTGGGCTGGCTGGTGCTGCCCGCCCCGCTCACGTCCGCCATCGGCAAGCTCATCGAGTTCAACACCTCGTGCGCGCCCGTCTTCGTGCAGCGGGCCGCCACCGTCGCCCTGCAGCACAGCGACGAGATCACACCCGCCCTCGTGACCCACCTGCGGGCCTGCCGCGATGCGCTGGTGCCCCGGCTGCAGGCCTTGCCGGGTGTCGAACTGGCCAGCCCGCGCGGCGGCATGTATGCCTTTTTCCGCCTGCCCGGCCACCCAGACTGCCTGCAGACCGCCAAGCGCCTGGTCCGCGAAGCCGGCCTCGGCCTGGCCCCCGGCAGCGCCTTCGGGGACGAAGGCGCCGGCTGGCTGCGCTGGTGCTTCGCCAGCCGCGACCTGCGGCGGCTGGATGAGGGGGTGCAGCGGTTGGCGGAGTGGTTGCGGGT
>SBFS01000300.1 GCA_006227825.1 Burkholderiales bacterium
ATGTCGTGCCGGACATCGTGCTCGCGGTTGGGGGTGGCGTCGAAGCGCTCGATCTCGTTCATGATGAGCGCGGTCTCGGCGGGCTTGGTGTGGGTGATGTAGACCGGAAAGCGCTTCTCGCGCGCGATCTGGTCGAGCTCGTCGGCCAGCAGGCTGGGCGCCAGGTGCAGGCTGCGCTCGGCCAGGGTCCGCTCGCGGTCGCTGAAGGCGGTCTCGATGATGAGCATGGCGACCGACAGGGCGTTGACCCGGCCCCAGAAGGCCGGGTTGCGGTGGGTGTCGCCGCTGAACACCCAGTGGCCCGAGGGCGAGCCGACCGCAAAGCCCACCGCCGGCACGGTGTGCACCGCGGGCAGCACCTCGACCGTCTTGCCGCCGACCCGCAACTGGTCGCCGACGCCGAAGCCGACGAAGCGCACCAGCGGCGTGTCGACGCTGGGGATGGCGGCGAAGTCGGGCCAGATCAGGTCGTTGAAGATGTGGGCGCGCAGCGCCGCGATGGTGCCCGGCAGGGCGTGCACCTGCAGCGGCGGCGCGCCGCCGGCAATGCGGCGTGCCGCCACCGCGTCGATCATCAGTGGCAGGCTGGCAACATGGTCCAGGTGCGAGTGGGTCAGCAGCACATGGTCGACACGCGCCATCTCGTCGAGCGTGAGGTCGCCGACGCCGGTGCCGGCATCGACCAGCACGTTGTCGTCCAGCAGGAAGGAGGTGGTCCGGCAGCCGCTGGCGATGGCTCCGGAACAGCCGAGAACGCGTACCTTCATCGGTGCCTGGGTTGGGTTCGGTCGGCCGGCTTGTCCGGCTGCGTCATGGATTCGTGAAAACCGCGGTGTGCGCTGCAGCGGGCACACGATGGCTTGTCCACCATGGAGGCTACCTGTTTCGCCTGCCACCAGCCTAGGACATATTGCTCATTTTCGGCCGGCAGTTGTAACGGTGGCCGCGTGCGGACAGGCTCGGTCACGCGCCGGCGGCGGCAGCGGGCGCGTGACCACCGCCCCCGACACAGGAGGAAGAGGACCGGAGCACATCCGGGGCCGCCGCGCAGGCGGCCGGCGTCACTGCTGGACGAACTGCATCTGCGTGCCGGCCAGCTCGATCACGTCGCCGTTGCGCAACTGGACCGGCTCGCTGCCCAGGGGCTGGCCGTTGATGGTGGGCTTGTTCTGGCCCTCGACCAGGGCCACGACGTAGCCGTGGGGCCGCTTGGTGATCGCGGCCACGGCCACGCCGGGCTTGCCGATGGTGGTGACCACCTTGACCAGCGGCACCTCGCGGCCGGCGGCCGCGCCCGACATCACGCGGATGGCGGCCGGGCCGGCGGCGGCACCCGGCTCGGCCTGCGCGGTGTTGATCACCATCGTCTTCTCGTGGCTGTCGGTGGTGCCGTCGTGGATGAACTTGATCTTGTACTTGCCGATCTCGACCGTGTCGCCGTTGTGCAGCTGCTGCTTCTTGATCGCCTTGCCGTTGACGTAGGTGCCGTTGGTGCTGTTGAGGTCTTCCAGGAAAACGTCGGCCCCCGACATCTGCAGCACGGCGTGCTCGCCGCTGACGGCGAGGTTGTCGATGACGATGTCGTTGTACGGACGCCGGCCCAGGGTGGTGCGGTCCTTGGTGAGCTGCACTTCCTTGATCACGACACCGTCGATGGAAACGATCATTTTCGGCATGGCCGACTCCTGTGGAAGCTGGGTGTGACTTGTTGGTTCTGGATTTTCACGCGACTGGCCGCTCAGTGGCCGAGCATGCGGGAGAGCAGACCGCGGCGCACCGGCCGCGCCCTCGCCTGCGCCAGTATGACCGAGATATTATCCCGTCCGCCGCAATCGTTGGCGGCATCGACCAGCGCACGGCCTTTTTCTTCCAGCGTGCCGGCCGTCACCAGCAGCGCCGCGATGCGCTCGTCGGACATCATGTCGTTGAGGCCGTCCGAGCAGAACAGGTACAGGTCCCCGTCCTCGACCCGGAATTCGTTGACTTCCAGCAACACCGTGTCCTCGACGCCCAGGGCGCGGGTGACGAGGTTGCGGTGGGTGGCGAACTGGGCCTGCTCGGGCGAGATCAGGCCGGCATCGATCTGCTCCTGCAAGAGCGAATGGTCGCGCGTGAGCTGGACGAACTGGCCGTTGCGCATGCGGTAGCAGCGCGAATCGCCCACGTGGCCGATCATGGCGCGGGTGTTCTGGAAGACCCCCATGACCAGGGTGGTGCCCATGCCGGCGTAGTGGGCCTCGGCGTTGGCGGCGTTGAAGATCGAGCGGTTGGCGTTGTCGATGCAGATTTCCATCGCGCGGCGCAGCTCGCGCGCGCTGGCGTCATGGCCGCCCTCGCACAGCCAGCGCCCCAGTTCGTTCTTCACGTAGGAGGTGGCCATGGCGCTGGCGACCTCGCCCGCGTTGTAGCCTCCCATGCCGTCGGCCAGGATCACGATCTGGTTCTCCGTGTCCAGCAGCACGGAGTCCTCGTTGTTTTCCCTCACCATGCCGGTGTCGGTGAGGCTGAAGTACTCGAAATTCATGGAACCGGTTGTTGTTCTGCATTGTGCCGTGGCGCGGCAGCGGTCGTGCGGCGACACGCCGGCCCCGGCCGGGCCGGTCACCGGGTCCCTTTCAAGGATTCTGAACGGGAGCCTGTGCGGCATCAAGCACGCCTGTCGCATTCTGGACGCATTTCGGCGGCGGGCATGAAAAAAGGCAACGCGGGCGTTGCCTTCTTCACGGAGCCGGCGGCTGTCTGCGGGCAGCCCCCGGTTGACGCGGCGCGGCGCTTACAGCAGCGCCTTGAGCAGCTTGCCCATCTCGGACGGGTTGCGGGTGACCTTGAAGCCGCACTCTTCCATGATGGCCAGCTTGGCGTCGGCCGTGTCGGCACCGCCGGAGATCAGCGCGCCGGCGTGGCCCATGCGCTTGCCCGGAGGGGCGGTGACACCGGCGATGAAGCCGACGATGGGCTTCTTCATGTTGGCCTTGCACCATTGGGCGGCCTCGGCCTCGTCGGGGCCGCCGATCTCGCCGATCATGATCACGGCGTCGGTGTCGGGGTCGTCGTTGAAGGCCTTCATCACGTCGATGTGCTTGAGGCCGTTGATCGGGTCGCCACCGATGCCGACGGCCGACGACTGGCCGATGCCCAGCTCGGTGAGCTGCGCCACGGCTTCATAGGTCAGGGTGCCCGAGCGCGACACCACGCCGACGCGGCCCTTCTTGTGGATGTGGCCGGGCATGATGCCGATCTTGATCTCGTCGGGCGTGATCAGGCCGGGGCAGTTGGGGCCCAGCAGCAGGGTCTTCTTGCCGCCGGCGGCTTCCTTGGCCTTCATCCTGTTGCGCACCTCGAGCATGTCGCGGATCGGAATGCCCTCGGTGATGCAGATCGCCAGGTCCAGGTCGGCCTCGACGGCCTCCCAGATGGCGGCTGCGGCGCCGGCGGGCGGCACGTAGATCACGGAGACGGTGGCGCCGGTCTGCTGGGCGGCTTCCTTGACGGAGGCGTAGATCGGGATGTTGAAGATCGACTCACCGGCCTTCTTGGGGTTGACGCCGGCGACGAAACAGTTCTTGCCGTTGGCGTATTCCTGGCACTTCTCGGTGTGGAACTGGCCGGTCTTGCCGGTGATGCCCTGGGTGATGACCTTGGTGTCTTTGTT
>SBFS01000086.1 GCA_006227825.1 Burkholderiales bacterium
GCGGCCGCCGCCACCGAGCAGCCGACCGACAGCAGCAGTCCGCACAGGGCGGCTCTCCAGTCCGTGTTCATGCGTGTCCTCCTTGCCGGTCCGTGACCCCTCGCCGCACCTCGTGCGCGGGCACGGGCTGCGCCCGCCCGGCGTCGGTGCATGATCGTTCAGCGGCGCGGGAGGCGCATGCCCCATCCGGGGGAGGCGGCCACCCGATGACGGTCACCCGCACCCGCAGGCCCATCGCATCCTGTCGGCAGGCTGACGGCCTGTGACGGATGCTGACCTGCGGGTGACAGACCAAGCCCCGGCTTCGGGTAAGTCCGATGGGGCGCGCTGGAACATTTGTTGCATAGTGCTGGCATGTTCATTTTTATTTCAGGTGTCAAGCAATGAATCACACCCTGACGATGCGTGCCGTGGTCCTCGGTGCCGCCCTGGTCATGGCCGCGGGACTGGCCCAGGCCAAGACCTTCAAGTGGACCAGCGCCAGCGACATCCCGACCTGGGACATCCACTCGCAGAACAACGCCCTGGCCAACGGCGTGCACGCCTCGGTCTACGAGTCGCTGGTCTACTACAACAGCCGCACCTTCAAGCCCGAGCCGCTGCTGGCCACCGGCTGGACCCAGGTCTCGCCCACCCAGCTTCGCGTCACGCTGCGCACCGGCGTGAAATTCCACGACGGATCGCCCTTCACCGCCGACGACGCCGTGTTCTCGCTGCAGCGCGCCATGGCCAAGACCTCGAACTTCGCGGTCTACACCCAGGGCATCAGCAAGGTCGAGAAAGTCAACGCCAACACCATCGACATCTTCACCAGCGGTCCCAACCCGGTGCTGATCAACCAGCTGACCGAGCTGCGCATGATGAGCAAGGCCTGGGCCGAGAAGAACAACTCGGTCGAGCCCAAGGACATCAAGACCCAGGACGAGAACTTCGCCCACCGCAACGCCAACGGCACCGGTCCCTTCATGCTCAAGGAGTGGCAGCAGGACCAGAAGCTGGTCCTGACCCGCAACCCCAACTGGTGGGGCAGCATGGAAGGCAACGTGACCGAGATCGTCTACACGCCGGTGCGCAACGTGGCCACCCGCATGGCTGCGCTGCTCTCGGGTGAGGTCGACTTCGTGCTCGATCCGAGCCCGCAGGACCTGCCGCGTGTGCGCCAGAACAGCAGCCTGAAGGTGCTGGACGGTGTCGAGAACCGCACCATCTTCTTCGGCATGGACCAGTTCCGCGACGAGCTGCCCGGCAGCAACATCAAGGGCAAGAACCCGCTCAAGGACGTGCGTGTGCGCAAGGCGCTCTACCAGGCCATCGACGTCAACGCCATCTCGCGCGTGACCTTGCGCGGCCTGGGTCAGCCCACGGGCGCCCTGGTCGCGCCCCAGGTGGCCGGCTGGACCGAAGGCGTGCACAAGCGCATGCCTTTCGACGTGGCGGCTGCCCAGAAGCTGCTGGCCGACGCCGGCTACAAGGATGGCTTCGAAGTGGACTTCGCCTGCCCGAACAACCGCTACATCCAGGACGAGGCCATCTGCCAGGCGGTCACCGCCATGTGGGCCCGCATCGGTGTCAAGGCCAAGCTGCGCACCCTGCCGCTGTCGACCTACTTCCCCATGATCCAGCGCCACGAGGCCAGCATCTACATGCTGGGCTGGGGCGTGCCCACCTTCGACGCGCTCTACAGCCTGCAGTCGCTGGTGCGCACCGTGGGCACGGGCGGTGACGGCAACTACAACGTGGGCCGCTACAGCAACCCCAAGATGGACGCGATCATCGACCGGGCCAAGACCGAGACCGACCCCTTCATCCGCCCGCGCCTGCTGACCGAAGCGCTGCAATTGCAGAACGACGACGTGGCCCACATCCCGCTGCACAACCAGATCATCCCCTGGGCCATGAAGCAGAACATCGAGGTGGTTCACCGCGCCGACAACCGGCTGGACTGGCGCCTGATCAAGGTAAACTGAAGCCGGTCCTCCACGGGTCGCCCGTTTGCGCGGGCGGCCCGTCATTCATTCCGCATCCATGTTCGCTTTCATCCTGCGACGGCTGGCCCAGGCGGTGATCGTCATGATCAGCGTGGCCTTCATCGCCTTCATGCTGTTCCAGTACGTCGGAGACCCGGTGGTCTTCCTGCTGGGTCAGGACGCCACCCCCGAGCAGATCCGGGAGCTGCGCGCCGACCTGGGGCTGGACAAGCCGTTCTTCTACCAGTTCGCCGCCTTCCTGGGCAACGCCGTCCAGGGCGAGTTCGGCCTGAGCCTGCGCCAGGGCGCCAAGGTCTCGCGCCTGATCGCCGAACGCTTCCCGGCCACGCTGGAGCTGGCGCTGGTGGCCGCCGGCCTGGCCCTGGTCATTGGCATCCCGATGGGTGTCTACGCCGCTCTCAGGCGAGGCACCTTCATGAGCCAGGTGTTCATGACCGTCTCGCTGCTGGGCGTGTCGCTGCCCACCTTCCTGATCGGCATCCTGCTGATCCTGGTGTTCGCGGTCAACCTGGGCTGGTTCCCCAGCTTCGGTCGCGGCGAGGTGACCCAGATCGGCTGGTGGACCACCGGCCTGCTGACGGCCAAGGGCTGGCACCACATCACGCTGCCGGCCATCACGCTGGCCATCTTCCAGCTCACGCTGATCATGCGCCTGGTGCGGGCCGAGATGCTGGAGGTGCTGCGCACCGACTACATCAAGTTTGCGCGGGCCCGGGGCCTGACGAACCGGGCGGTGCATTTCGGTCACGCCCTGAAGAACACCCTGGTGCCGGTGATGACCATCACCGGCCTGCAGCTCGGCGGCCTGATCGCCTTTGCCATCATCACCGAGACGGTGTTCCAGTGGCCGGGCATGGGCCTGCTGTTCATCCAGGCGGTGACCTTCGCCGACATCCCGGTCATGGCCGCCTACCTGTGCCTGATCGCGCTGATCTTCGTGGTCATCAACCTGATCGTCGACCTGCTCTACTTCGCGGTGGACCCGCGTCTGCGCGTCGAGCGCGCCGGCGGCGGACACTGAACCCCGACATGCTTGCCCCCCGCATCAAGGCCCACGGCCGAGCCTTCGCCCACATCACGGCCATGCACCCGGAGCTCACGGCGTTCCGCCGCGACCTGCATGCCCACCCCGAGATCGGCTTCGAGGAGCACTACACGGCCCAGCGCGTGGTCGAGGCGCTCAAGGTCTGCGGTGTCGACGAGATCCACACCGGCATCGGCCGCACCGGCGTGGTCGGCGTGATCCATGGCCGCCGCCGCGACAGCGGCCGCCTGATCGGCCTGCGTGCCGACATGGACGCGCTGCCCATCACCGAGCAGAACGATTTCGCCTGGCGCTCGACCCGGCCGGGCATGATGCACGGCTGCGGCCACGATGGCCACACGGCCATGCTGGTGGGGGCCGCCCGCTACCTGGCCGAGACGCGCGAGTTCGACGGCACGGCGGTGCTCATCTTCCAGCCGGGCGAGGAGGGGTTTGCCGGGGCCAAGGCGATGATCGAGGACGGCCTGTTCGAGCGCTTTCCGGTCCAGTCCGTCTACGCGATGCACAACTGGCCGCAGATGCGGCCCGGCACGGTGGGTGTCAACCCGGGTCCGATGATGGCGGCGGCCGACCGCATCACCGTCGAGATCACCGGCAAGGGCGGCCACGGCGCCCATCCCTACCTCGCCGTCGACCCGGTGCTGGTCGCCGGGCACATCATCACCGCGGTGCAGAGCATCGTCTCTCGCAATGTGCGGGCCATCGACAGCGCGGTCATCAGCCTGTGCGCCATGCAGGCGGGGGACATGGCCGCCTTCAGCGTGGTGCCGGGCAAGGCCACGCTGGTGGGCACCGTGCGCACCTTCAGCCCCGACGTTCAGGACATGGTCGAGCGGCGCCTGCACGAGGTCTGCTCGGGTGTGGCCCTGGGCCTGGGGGCGTCGGTCCACCTGAACTACGAGCGCATCTACCCGGCCACGATCAACACCGCGCCCGAGGCGCGCTTTGCCGGCGACGTGGCCGAGCGCCTGCTGGGCGAGGACCATGTCGAGCGCGACATGGAGCCGAGCATGGGCGCGGAGGACTTCTCCTTCATGCTGCAGGTCAAGCCGGGCGCCTACCTGCGGCTGGGGCAGGGCGGGGAAGGCAGCTGCATGCTGCACAACACCCGCTACGACTTCAACGACGACGTGCTGCCCCTGGGGGCCGCGCTTCATGCCAGCCTGGTCGAACAGGCGCTGCCCCTGCCGGCATCCGCCTGAACCCCCACCGTTTCCTTCACCCGCCACCCACCCACTGCAGGAGCATCCCGATGAATCTCAAGAAGACTCTGGCCAGCGCACTCGTGACCGCTGCCCTGGCGACCGCGGCGACGGCATCGGCGCAGACCGTGCGCATCGGCAACCAGGGCGATGCCCTGTCCATGGACCCGCACTCGCTCAACGAGTCGCTGCAGCTGAGCGTGACCGGCAACGTCTACGAGCCGCTGGTCGACCGCAATGCCGACCTGCAACTGGTGCCGGGCCTGGCCACCGGCTGGAAGCAGACCTCCCCCACGGTGTGGCGTTTCGAGTTGCGCAAGGGCGTCCAGTTCCATGACGGCAAGCCCTTCACCGCCGACGACGTTCTGTTCACGTTCGCGCGCGCCGCCGGCGAGGGCTCGGACATGAAGAGCTACACCAACGACATCAAGGAAGTGCGCAAGATCGACAGCCACACGGTCGAGATCGAGACCAAGGCACCGTTCCCCATCCTGCCGGACGTGATCTCGCTGGTCTACATCATGAGCAAGCAGTGGGCCGAGGAGAACCAGGCCACGCGGCCGGTCGACCGCCGCAAGGGCGTGGAGAACGCGGCCTCCTTCCGGGCCAACGGCACCGGTCCCTTCCGCCTGCGCGAGCGCCAGCCCAACGTCAAGACCAGCTTCGTGCGCAACGGCAACTACTGGGGCAAGATCGAGGGCAACGTGGTGAACGTGGAGTTCACCCCCATCGGCAACGACGCCACCCGGGTGGCGGCCCTGCTGTCCGGACAGGTCGATGTGATCGAGCCCGTGCCGCTGCAGGACGTCGCCCGCATCAACGCCAGTGGCAAGCTCAAGGTGCTGCAGGCCCCCGAGCTGCGCACCATCTTCCTGGGCATGGACCAGAAGCGCGACGAACTGCTGTATTCGAGCGTCAAGGGCAAGAACCCGTTCAAGGACAAGCGGGTCCGCCAGGCCTTTTACCAGGCCATCGACATCGCCGGCATCCAGCGCACCGTGATGCGCGGCGCCTCCAACCCGACGGCGCTGATGGTCGGCCCGGGCATCAACGGCTTCGATCCCAAGCTCAACACGCGCCTGCCTTACGACCCTGAGGCGGCGCGCAAGCTGCTGGCCGATGCCGGTTACCCGAACGGCTTCGAGGTGACCATGAACTGCCCGAACGACCGCTACGTCAACGACGGCGCGATCTGCCAGGCGGTCACCGCCAACCTGGCGCGCGTCGGTGTCAAGGTCAACCTGCAGGCCGAGACCAAGGGCACCTACTTCCCGAAGATCCTGCGCCGTGACACCAGCTTCTACCTGCTGGGCTGGACGCCGGGCACCTACGACTCGCACAACCCGCTCAATGCGCTGATGCGCTGCGTGGACGACAAGGGTGCCGGCCAGTTCAACCTCGGTTCGTACTGCAACCCGAAGGTGGACGAGCTGACCGTGAAGATCCAGTCCGAGACCGACCCGGCCAAGCGCCAGGCGATGATCAGCGAAGCCTTCAAGATCCACGCTGACGACATCGGCCACCTGCCCTTGCACCAGCAGGCCCTGGCCTGGGGCGTGGCCGGCAATGTGACGCTCAGTCAGCGGGCCGACAACTTCATGCCGTTCCGTTACATGAGCGTGAAGTGAGGGCCCTGTCCATCCGGTGCGGCACGGGCACCGGATGGACTCTCCCACCTGATTCGCCAGCTGCCTGGCGCCCATCTTCAGCGAGACGTTTCACTTGATTGCCTCTGTTCGACGCTGGGCCGACAGCGATGTCGGTTACAGCTTCCTGCATTCGCCGACCGCCATCGTGGCGGCGCTGATCGCTTTCGTATGCATCTTCTGCGCGGTCTTTGCACCCTGGGTCGCGCCGCACAACCCGTTCGACCTGGCCACGCTGGAGCTCTCGAACGCCCGGCTTCCGCCCGCCTGGCATGCCGATGGCAGCCGCGAGTTCCTGCTCGGCACCGATGACCAGGGGCGGGACATCCTGTCGGCGCTGATGTACGGCGCCCGGATCTCGCTGGCCGTCGGGCTGGCTTCGGTGGTCCTGTCCGTGGTGGTGGGTGTGCTGCTGGGCCTGCTGGCCGGCTTCCTCGGTGGCTGGATCGATGCCGTTCTGATGCGCCTGTGCGACGTGATGCTGTCGTTCCCGGCCATCCTGGTGGCGTTGCTGATCGCCGGCGTCGGCCGGGCCATGTTTCCCAATGCCCACGAAACCCTGGCCTTCGGGGTGCTGATCATCTCCATTTCCCTGACCGGCTGGGTGCAGTATGCGCGCACCGTGCGTGGCTCGACCCTGGTCGAGCGCAGCAAGGAGTATGTGCAGGCTGCCCGCGTGACCGGGGTGGCACCGATGCGCATCATGTCGCGCCACGTGCTGCCCAACGTGATGGGGCCCGTGCTGGTGCTGGCCACCATCCAGGTGGCCACGGCCATCATCACCGAGGCCACCCTGTCCTTCCTGGGCGTCGGCGCGCCGCCCACCTCGCCCTCCCTGGGCACGCTGATCCGGGTCGGCAACGACTACCTGTTCTCGGGCGAGTGGTGGATCACGATCTTCCCGGGCGCCATGCTGGTGCTGATCGCGCTCTCGGTCAACCTGCTGGGCGACTGGCTGCGCGATGCCCTGAACCCGAGGCTGCAGTAAGAACATGAGCCTGCTACAAGTCAAGAACCTGGTGGTCGAGTTCCCGACCCGCCGAGGCACCCTGCGCGCGCTCGACGACGTGTCCTTCGACATCGCCCCCGGCGAAATTCTGGGTGTCGTGGGCGAGTCCGGCGCCGGCAAGTCGCTGACAGGTGCGTCCATCATCGGTCTGCTGGAGCCGCCGGGGCGCATCGCCGGTGGCGAGATACGCCTCGAGGGCGAGCGCATCGACAACCTGCGTCACGACGCCATGCGCAAGATCCGGGGGCGCAAGATCGGCGCCATCTTCCAGGATCCGCTGACCTCGCTCAACCCCCTGTATTCCGTCGGGCGGCAGCTGACCGAGACCATCACCACCCACCTGCCGGTCAGCCAGGCCGAAGCGCGGCAAAGGGCCATCCGGCTGCTCAAGGACACCGGCATCCCGGCGGCCGAGCAGCGCATCGACCACTACCCGCACCAGTTCTCGGGCGGCATGCGCCAGCGGGTCGTGATCGCCCTGGCCCTGGCCGCCGAGCCGCAGCTGATCGTGGCCGATGAACCCACCACCGCGCTGGACGTCTCGATCCAGGCGCAGATCATCACCCTGCTCAAGACCATCTGTCGCGAGCGCGGTGCGGCGGTCATGCTGATCACGCACGACATGGGCGTGATCGCCGAGACCTGCGACCGGGTGGCGGTGATGTACGCGGGCCGGATTGCCGAGATCGGACCGGTGCACGAGGTCATCAACCATCCGGCCCACCCCTATACCCGCGGCCTGATGGGGTGCATCCCGGACATGGAGGCCGACCGGGAGCGGCTGCACCAGATCGACGGCGCCATGCCGCGTCTGAACGCCATCCCGCGCGGCTGCGCCTTCAACCCGCGCTGCGAGCGCAGCTTCGAGCGTTGCCATGAACAGCGTCCGGACCTGATGCCGGCCGGTGCCACCCGGGCCGCCTGCTGGCTGCACGACCCCTCCAGCGTCCAGACCATCGGGGAGGCCGCATGAGCACCGTGACAGAGCGCACGGACCTGTCCGCCGGTGTCCTGCCCGACGCTCAAGCCCCGCTGGTGCGGGCAACCGACCTCGCACGCACCTTCGATGTGTCTGCGCCCTGGCTCAACCGCGTCATCGAACGCCAACCGCGCCTGCTGCTCAAGGCGGTGGATGGCGTGTCGTTCGACATCGGGCGCGGCCAGACGCTGGCCCTGGTCGGCGAGTCCGGCTGCGGCAAGAGCACGGTGGCCCGTCTGCTGGTGGGGCTGTACCCGCCCACCCGCGGCCATTTCGAGTTCGACGGCCAGGATGCTCATGCTGCGTTCCGCACCCCCCAGGGCAGGCAGCTTCGACGGCGCATCCAGATGATCTTCCAGGACCCGTATGCCAGCCTCAATCCGCGCTGGCGTGTCGAGGACATCATCGCCGAGCCGCTGCGCGAACACGACATCCTCTCCGACCGGGAGGCCTTGCGCGTCCGCGTCGAAGAGCTGCTGCACTCGGTCGGTCTGGCCGGACAGGACCGCGTCAAGTTCCCGCACCAGTTCTCCGGCGGCCAGCGCCAGCGCATCTCGATCGCCCGCGCGCTGGCCACCCACCCCGAGTTCCTGGTCTGCGACGAGCCGACCTCGGCGCTGGACGTGTCGGTGCAGGCCCAGGTGCTCAACATCATGAAGGACCTGCAGCGCCAGCAGGGCCTGACCTACCTGTTCATCAGCCACAACCTGGCCGTGGTGCGCCACGTCAGCGACCAGGTCGGCGTGATGTACCTGGGCCGGCTGGTCGAACTGGCCGACAAGCGCACCCTGTTCGAGAGCCCGCGGCACCCGTACACGCGCATGCTGCTCGATGCCATTCCCAAGATGCACGACACCGGCCAGGCGCGCACCCCGGTGCAGGGCGAGGTGCCCAACCCGCTGAACCCGCCGACGGGCTGCGCCTTCAACCCGCGCTGCCCGCACGCGAACGACCGCTGCCGCCACGAGCGCCCCGCCATGCAGACCATCGGCGGCATCCGCATCGCGTGTCATGCGGTGGAAGAAGGGCGGATCTGATCGGAACCGGGTGGGCGTTGGCGCGGACGCCGGGCACTCCCCTCCGCGAATGTCCCCCGACCTGCTGCGCAGGTCTCCTCCTTTATTTCGCTGCGGGGAGCGCCCCTCGTCCTCAGCGAGCATCTGTCGGGCAAGGGCACCGCGGAACCGGCTCTGCCGGGCCGCCAGTGCCGCCCCCTTGAGGGGGGGACGCCGAAGGCGGCGCGGGGGTGTGTCAGGTACTGCGGCGCAGGGGGGCGCATAAGCCGTGCGCAACGCGCACGCTTATGCGTACCTTTTACTCCGCAGGTTGTTCTTCATTTCCTTGAGCAGGGGCTGCAGCTTGCTGCCCCCGATCCGCAGCGCCAGGCAGGTGGCGAGCACGTCGACGATCATCAGGTGCAGCAGCCGCGAGGTCATCGGGCTGTAGCGGTCGTAGCCTTCGGGGTGATCCGCCGCCAGGTGGATGTGGCCGGCAGCCGCCAGGGGAGAACCGCTGGCGGTGATGGTGATCACGGTCGCACCGTGCTTGCGTGCGATGTCGGCGGCGTCCATCAGGTCGCGGGTTCGGCCCGAATTCGAGACGATGACGACGCAGTCGCCCGGACCGAGCAGCGATGCGCTCATGACCTGCATGTGTCCGTCGCTGTAGGCGATGGCGTTGATGCCGAGGCGGAAGAACTTGTGCTGGGCATCCTGCGCCACGATGCCCGAGTTGCCGGCGCCGAAGAACTCGATCCGTCCCCGCTGGCCGTAGGTGGCCACCAGCGCATCCACCGCCTTCTCGATCGAGTGGGTCGATGCATCGTTGCGGTACTTCAGGAAGGCCGCGACGGTGTTGTCGATCACCTTGACCAGCACGTCGCCCACCTTGTCGTCCACGTCCACGCTGCGGTGGATGAAAGGAACTCCCTCGCTGACCGTGCCGGCCAGCTTGAGCTTGAAGTCGGACAGGCCGTCGTAGCCCATGCTGCGGCAGAACCGCACCACGGTGGGCTTGCTCACGTGGGCGCGTGCGGCCAGTTCGGACACGGGCAGGCCGGCAAAGCTGCGCGGGTCGGCCAGCACGAGCTTGCCCACCCGCTGTTCGGCGGGTGCCAGCGAGGGCAGGGAAGCCTTGATTCGGTCGAGCATGACCCGATGGTAATCGAGTTACATGAAGGC
>SBFS01000168.1 GCA_006227825.1 Burkholderiales bacterium
GCCGGGTTGACGATGTCGTTGGCGCCGATGACCATGGCCACGTCGGTGTCCGGGAAGTCGTCGTTGATCTCGTCCATCTCCAGCACGATGTCGTAGGGCACCTTGGCTTCGGCCAGCAGCACGTTCATGTGGCCCGGCATGCGGCCGGCCACCGGATGGATGCCGAAGCGGACATTCACGCCCCGGTCGCGCAGCGTGCGGGTGATCTCGTTGACCGTGTGCTGGGCCTGGGCCACCGCCATGCCGTAGCCGGGCACGATGACGACGCTCTTGGCCTCGCGCAGCAGCTCGGCGGTCTCGGCGGCGCTGACAGGCACCACCTCGCCCTGCGGTTCGGCGGCCGCGCCCCCGGCCTGGGCAGCCGGCTGGCCGGCGCCGCTGCCGAAGCCGCCGGCGATGACGCTGATGAAGTTGCGGTTCATCGCGTTGCACATGATGTAGGACAGGATGGCGCCGGACGAGCCGACGAGCGCGCCGGTGACGATCAGCAGATCGTTGCCCAACATGAAACCGGTGGCGGCGGCCGCCCAGCCCGAATAGCTGTTGAGCATGGACACCACGACCGGCATGTCGGCGCCGCCGATGGCCATGACCATGTGGATGCCGAACAGCAGGGCCAGCACCGTCATGATGGCCAGGGGCAGCATGCCGTCGGCCACGGTTTCGGCGCGCATGAATTCACCGCCGTACCAGATGACAACCAGCAGGGCGACCAGGTTGAGCCAGTGGCGGGCGGGCAGCAGCAGCGGCTTGCCGCCGATTTTGCCGTTGAGCTTGCCAAAGGCGATCAGCGAGCCCGAGAAGGTGACCGCACCAATCAGGATGCCGATGTAAATCTCGACCTGATGAATGACTTTTTCGGCACCCACGTACTGGATGGATGTGTCCACATAGCTGGCAAAACCCACCAGACACGCGGCCAGGCCCACCAGGCTGTGCATGAGCGCGACCAGCTCGGGCATCTGGGTCATCTTCACGACCTTGGCGGCATACAGGCCCACGCTGCCACCGAGCACCAACGCCGCAACCACCCACGCGTAACCGGCGCCAGACACCTTGGGTCCGAAGATGGTGGCCAGCACGGCCAGGGCCATGCCGATCATGCCGTAGACGTTGCCCCGGCGTGAGGTTTCGGGGTTGGACAAGCCTCCCAGGCTCAGGACAAACAGAATGGCGGCCCCCAGGTAGGCCACGGAGGTCAGGCTTTCGGACATGTTCGTCTCTTTCTTGTGTTTATTTGCGGAACATGGCGAGCATGCGACGCGTGACCGCGAAGCCGCCGAACATATTGACTGCGGTGACCAGCACCCCCACAAAGGCCAGCCAGCGGATCAGCACATCGGGGCGGCCGCCTGCCGTGGGGTCGGGCGGCCAGATTTGCACCAGCGCCCCAATGACGATGATGCTGGAGATGGCATTGGTCACGCTCATGAGCGGCGTGTGCAGGGCAGGCGTGACGTTCCACACCACCATGTAGCCGATGAAGCAGGCCAGCACGAACACGGTGAAGTGCCCCAGGAAGGCCGCCGGCGCATAGGCGCCGATGCCCCAGAAGGCCAGCGCACCCAGGCCGAAGATGACAGCCAGCGGCTTCGCGGGCAGGGGACCGCTGCTGCCATGGCCATGGCCCCCCTTCTTCTCGGCGACCGCGGCGGCGGGCTTGGCCGCCGCCTTGGGCGCGGCCGGCGCCAGCGGCGGCGCCGGCCAGGTGACCTCGCCGTCCTTGATCACGGTCAGGCCCCGGATGGCATCGTCCTGCATGTTGACGTGGATGACACCGTCCTTGGTCTTGCACAGCTCCTCGGTCAGGCGCAGCAGGTTGGTCGAATACAGCGTGGACGACTGGCGCGCCATGCGCGAGGCCAGGTCGGTGTAGCCGATGATGGTCACCCCGTGCCTGACCACGGCCTTGCCGGGTTCGGTGAGTTCGCAGTTGCCGCCCTGCTCGGCCGCCATGTCGACGATCACGCTGCCGGGCTTCATGCTGCGCACCATCTCGGCGGTGATCAGCTTGGGGGCCGGCTTGCCCGGGATCAGCGCGGTGGTGATGATGATGTCGACCTCGCGCGCCTGCTGCGCATACATCTCGCGCTGCGCGGCCTGGAAGCCTTCGCTCATGACCTTGGCGTAGCCGCCGCCGCCCGAGCCCTCCTCCTCGTAGTCGACCTTGACGAACTCGCCACCGAGCGAGACGACCTGGTCGGCCACCTCGGCGCGGGTGTCGTTGGCGCGCACGATGGCGCCCAGGCTGGCGGCGGCGCCGATGGCGGCCAGTCCGGCCACACCGGCTCCGGCAATGAACACCTTGGCCGGCGGCACCTTGCCGGCGGCGGTGATCTGGCCGTTGAAGAAGCGCCCGAACGCGTTGGCCGCCTCGACCACCGCGCGGTAGCCGCTGACACCGGCCATCGAGGTCAGCGCGTCCATCTTCTGCGCGCGGCTGAGCGTGCGCGGCAGGGCATCGATGGCCAGCACCGTGACCTTGCGGGCCGCCAGTTGCTGCATCAGGTCGGGGTTCTGCGCCGGCCAGACGAAGCCGATCAGGGTCTGGCCTTCGCGCATCAGCGCCACCTCGTCCGCGGTGGGTGGCCGCACCTTGAAGACGATGTCGCAGCCGCCCCAGAGCTCGGCGGCCGAGCCGGCGATGCCGGCCCCTGCCTCGCGGTAGGCATCGTCGGAGAGGTCGGCCAGTTCGCCCGCGCCACTCTCCACCACGACACCAAAGCCCAGCTTGACCAGTTTGGCCACCACATCAGGCACCGTGGCCACACGCTTTTCCCCGGGGAAAACCTCGCGCGGAACGCCGATGCGTTGCGGGGTCGGTGCGGCCGCGCTGGCGGCGGCGTCGGCGGGAACGCCTGTCTGCATGAATGTCTCCTCACTCGATCGAAAGCGGTGTACAGCCCGTCAGCTTAACCCAAGCCTCCGGATCTGCGTTCGGGCGACGGGCAGGGCGGATGGTCCGCCAGCCCGCGGGGGCACAGCGTCAGAAGAATATCAGCCGGCACCGATCTTGCGTTCACGGCCCTGCATTTTCAGATAATGCAAACGATGAACACACGATGGAAACCCAGCGTCACCGTCGCCGCCATCATCGAGCGCGGCGGGCGCTACCTGCTGGTGGAGGAGCACACCCCCGAGGGCCTGCGCCTGAACAACCCGGCCGGGCACCTCGACCCTGGCGAGAGCCCCGGGCAGGCCGTGGCCCGGGAAGCGCTGGAGGAGACGGCGCACACGTTCACGCCCACCGCCCTGGTGGGGGTGTACCTGTCGCGCTTCCAGCGGCCATCCACCGCAGAGGACATCACCTACCTGCGCTTTGCCTTCTGCGGCGAACTGGGTGCCTTCGACGCGTCGCGTCCGCTGGACACCGGCATCGTGCGCACGCTGTGGATGCATCCGGACGAGGTGCGGGCCAGCGTGCAGCGCCACCGCAGTCCCTTGGTGTTGCGCTGCATCGAGGACCACCTGGCCGGGCGTCGCTACCCGCTGGAGCTGGTCAGCACCGACGCCTCGGTGCTGGCCGGCCGCTGAGGGCCCTGTCCCCGCCGGAGGGTTCAATCCGGACCGCGGATCCGTCCCCGGCCCTGCTTGACACGCGAACGGGTGGCCTTGGCGTCCAGCCGACGCTCCTGTGA
>SBFS01000188.1 GCA_006227825.1 Burkholderiales bacterium
AGCGAACCTGAGCCGGCACCGTGCGTCATGGCGCCACCAGCCGGTAGCCCAGACCGCGCACGGTCTCGATCAGCCCCGGCGGCAGTTTCTTGCGCAGGCGGCCGACAAACACCTCGATGGTGTTGGAATCGCGGTCGAAATCCTGGGCATAGATGTGCTCGGTCAGTTCGGTGCGAGAGACCACCGCGCCCGGCCGGTGCATCAGGTATTCCAGCACCTTGAATTCGTGACTGGTGAGCGTGACAGGCTGGCCGCCGAGGGTGACACGCCCGCTGCGGGTGTCCAGCTGCAGATCACCGCAGCGCAGCACCGGCGAGGCCTGCCCGGCGGCGCGGCGGATCAGCGCCCGAAGCCTGGCCAGCAGTTCTTCCCAATGGAAGGGCTTGGTCAGGTAATCGTCGGCACCGGCGTCAATGCCGGCCACCTTCTCGCTCCAGTTGTCTCGCGCGGTCAGGATCAGAACCGGCATCGAGCGCCCGGCGTCGCGCCAGCGCCTGAGCACGGTCAGCCCGTCGAGCACCGGCAGGCCCAGGTCGAGAATCACCGCGTCGAATGGCTCGCTGTCACCGAGGAAGTGGGCGTCGCGCCCGTTGTCTGCCTCGTCAACCGCATAACCGGCCGAGACCAGGGACTCGCGCAACTGCGCGCGCAGGATGGGTTCGTCTTCGACCAGAAGGATGCGCATGCCGCCCCGATTATCAGCGCCGCCGCTCGCTCTCGCGCTCCCGGCGCCTGAGCACCTCGCCGCTGGCGGCATCCAGCTCCAGCCTGACCAGCCGCCCTGCGGGCTGCAGCAGCCTGACCTCGTAGATCCAGCGCCCGTCTTCGTCTTCGAGCTCGACCTCGAGCACCTGGCCGGGGTGCTCGCGCTCGATGCGCTCGAGCACGGTCCTCAGCGGCAGCACCTGGCCGGCCTGCACGGCCGCACGGGCCCGGTCCTGGTCACTGTCGGCATGTGCCGGGGCCATGACCAGGCACAGGGCGAGGACACATGACAGGACAGACATGGCGTACTTCATGCGGTCATGGTGTCTGTTGCAGGCTGAACGGGAGATGAACGGCCTCTTCAGGCTGGGTTCAAGCCTGGCCGCACACACTGGCTTCGTCATCTCCACAGGAATCTCCCCATGAAACACCGAAGCATCTCCTCCATCGCCCTGGGCGTTGCATTGGCCACCGGTCTGACTGCGCTGGCCTGGGCGGGCGACACGACACCTGCGCAGCAACTGGCCCGCTGGAGCGCGGAGGCCGGCGCACCCGCCAGCGCCAGCCGCGGCCAGGCCTTTTTCACCGCCCGCCACGGCGGCGAATGGTCCTGCGCCTCATGCCATGGCCAGCCACCAACCGCCGATGGCAAGCATGCCAACACCGGCAAGGTCATCGCACCGCTGGCGCCGGCCTTCAACGCCAGGGCGTTCACCGACAGTGCGAAGGTCGACAAATGGTTCCGCCGCAATTGCAAGGACGTGCTGGCCCGCGAATGCAGCGCCGCCGAAAAGGCCGACGTGCTCGCCTACCTCAGCAGCCTGAAATGAATCTGGAGCAACCCACCATGAACGCACACCTGCCTCACCGCGCACTGATGCTGACCGCCGCCCTGATCACCGCAGGCCCCGCCGCCCTGGCCGACAGTGGCCGTGCCATGCCCGCTGCCATTCCCGCTGTCTATACACAGGAGTGCGGTGCCTGCCACACGGCCTACCCGCCCGGCATGCTGCCCGCGCGATCCTGGCAGCGCATCATGGCTGGGCTCGATCGCCACTACGGCACCGATGCCTCGCTGGACGCCGCCACGATCGAGCAGGTCGGCAACTGGCTCCAGGCCCATGCCGGCACGTACAAGCGGGTGTCACAGACACCGCCCGAAGACCGGATCACCCGCTCGGCCTGGTTCGTGCGAAAGCACGACGACATCGAGCCCGCCGTCTGGAGTCTGCCCAGCGTCAAGAGCGCGGCCAACTGCGCTGCCTGCCACACGGGTGCCGACCACGGCCGGTTCGACGACGACAGCCTGCGCATGCCGGCCGGTCTGAGCGCCCGCCAACGCGCCGCCTGGCACGACTGAACACAACCCAAAGGAGAACACACCATGCAAGCTGCAACCCCGATCGGCTCGAGCGTCCAGGGTGGCGCCCGGGCTTCATCCCCGGGAAGACGGGTCATCGACGCCCCCACGCGCATGTTTCACTGGCTGTTCGCCCTGAGCTTTGTGGGGGCCTACCTCACGGCCGATGGCGAACATTTTCGGCTGTTGCACGTCACGCTCGGCTACACCATGGCGGGCCTGCTCGTGTTTCGCGTGTTGTACGGCCTGTTCGGCCCCCGCCAGGCCAGCCTGGGCCAGCTCTGGCGCAAGCTCACGGGCCTGCCCGCCTGGCTGCGTTCGGTGCGCACAGCGCCCTCCCTGTCGGGCATCAACTGGCGGCAAGCGCAAAACCTGCTGATGGCGTTGGCGGTGGCCACCCTGCTGGCCATGGTGATCCCACTGACGCTGAGCGGCTACGCGACCTACAACGACTGGGGCGACTTCCTGGGAGGCGACTGGCTGGAGGAACTGCACGAATTCTTCGGTGAGGCCCTTCTGCTCGTCGTTCTGGCCCACCTCGCACTGATCCTGACCTTGAGTCTGCTGCGCCGCAAGAACCAGGCAGCGCCCATGTTCACCGGCCGCGTCGACGGTCCGGGGCCGAACCTGGTGCAGAAGAACCGGGTCTGGCTTGCCGTCTTGCTGCTGGTCGCCGCCGTGGCGTACTGGACCTGGGAATGGCAGCAGTCGCCCCAAGGGCTGGTGTCGGCCCGCTCGCTGAGCAGCCTCACCGCAGGTGGGGACCACGACCACGATGACGATTGACAGGGCCGCATCCGTGGAAAGACCGGGTCTGCGGTGGCGACGTCTGTTCCCATGAACGCCGGCTGAACGGGCGATTCAGGACGGGTTCAGTGCCCTTTTTCAACAATGCCTGCACGGTGAATTTCAGCCGTGTTTTCTTCAGAAGGACTTCATCATGCGTACCTCCCGAATGCTCTCGACTCTGGTGGCGGTTTCGGTTCTAGCGACCGGTGCAGCCGTGCTGCTGCCCGCGGTCGCACAGACCACACAGGCACCCTCCGCGGCCGCCAACACCACCCCCTCCGGCCAACCGCTGACGATCGTGCAACTGCACGAAAGGCTGGAGGCCGCCGGCTACAGCAACATCCGGAAGATCGAGGCCGAACGCGACCGGTTCGAGGTCTATGCCACGAACCGCGAAGGCCAGCGTGTGGAGCTGGATGTGGACATCTTCACGGGTCAGGTGTTGCGCTCCGAGACCAGGCGTGGTGACGACCAGGACCGCAGCGACAGGGACGACCGGCGCGAGTCCGGCTCCGGCGCACGTTGATCACATGCAAGGAAAAGGGCCCGCCCATGCTGGCAGGCCCTTTTCAGGCGGGCTCAGCGGCGACCGCCCCCCGAACCAGACCCCCGGCTGCCACCGCCACCGCCACCGCTGCCGCCGGCAGCGCCGCGACCGCCAGCGCCTGAAGTGCCGGCTCCAGAAGTGCCGGCGCCTGTGGTGGCCGACCCCATCGTATCCAGATCGAGGTCAAGATGGGGCGAATCGGCCTCCTGCAGGTTCTGGTCGATCATGGC
>SBFS01000001.1 GCA_006227825.1 Burkholderiales bacterium
CAGGCCTGGCGATCACCGGCCATCGCCCCGGCCGTCACCGCCAGGATGGGCACACGGACAAGCCGGCGCCGGGCTTCCGTCGCCCGGATGGTGCGCGTCGCCTCCAGTCCGCTCATGCCCGGCATCTGCACGTCCATCAGGATCAGGTCCAGCCCTCCCTGCTCCCATTGCGCGACGGCCTGCGCACCGCCACGCGCCACGCGCACGGTGAAACCGAGCCGGATCAGCATCTGGCGCATCACCAGTTCGTTGACCGGGTTGTCTTCGGCCAGCAGAACCACCCGCCCCGCGTGGCGCTGCGCCGTCCGGTCAAGCCCTGCTAGCGGCGCCGGTGCGCTGGCCGGAGCCACTGATCCGGCCGCCGTCGCGGGCAGGGGCAGGCTCAGGCTGAACGTGCTTCCCTGCCCCAGATCGCTCTCGAGCGTGATGCTCCCGCCCATCAGGCGGGCCAGACGGGCGCAGATGGCCAGCCCCAGGCCGCTGCCGCCATAGCGCCGGGCGGTGGACGGGTCCGCCTGGGTGAAGGCATCGAAGATGGTGGCCTGCTGCTTGCGGCCGATGCCGATGCCGCTGTCCTGCACGACGAATTGCAGCAGGTCGCTTGCGCCGTCTTCCGCAGGCCTCACCTCCACCCGGACCCGGCCGTGGCGCGGCGTGAACTTCAGGGCGTTCGACAGGAGGTTGCCCAGCACCTGCCGCAACCGGCCCGGGTCGCCCCTGACCCACGCCGGCGTGGCCGGGTCGATCTGCACGCTCAGCGCCAGCGGCTTGGAGCGGGCCTGTTGCGCGTAGGGGCCGACCGCCTCGTCCACCGCCTGCCGCAGATCGAACGGGACCTGCTCGATGCTCAGCTTGCCCGCCTCGATGCGCGAGAGGTCCAGGATGTCGTTGAGCAGGGTCAGCAGCGCCTGCGCCGAACTGTCCATCAGTGCCAGCCAGTTCCTCTGCTCCTCGTTCAGCGGCGATTCCGCCAGCATCCGGGTCAGACCCATCAGCGCATTCAGCGGAGTCCGCACCTCATGGCTCATGTTGGCCAGGAAGGCGCTCTTGGCGCGGCTGGCCTGCTCGGCCAACTCACGGGCGTGCGCGGTTTCCAGCTCTGCCCGCTTGCGCTCGCTGATGTCGGCGACCGTGCCCATCAGGCGCAGGGGGTGTCCGCGCCTGTCCTGCTCGGCGACCATGGCGTGCGTCTCCACCCAGACCCACTGGTCGTGGCGGCGCACCCGGTGCTGGAACACCTCCCGCTGCTGAACGCCGCCGAGCAGGGCGCGCACGCCCGGCCTCAGGCGCGGCACGTCGTCCGGGTGAATGCGCTCCTGCAGCTGGTCCAGGTCCCATTGCGCATCCATGGCCACGTCGCCGACCAGCTCGCCCCAGCGCGCCGACAGGAACACCGTCGGCGCATCCAGCTGCCAGTCCCACAGCGCCAGGCCGGCGGCCTCGACCGCCAGCTGGAGCCGGTCGCGCGTCTCGTCCAGCGCCTCCTCGGCGAGCAGGCGGCTGTTGGACTCCCGGCTGACGGAGCTGCGCAGCCGCTCCAGCTCGTGGCTCTGCTGCTCCAGTTCGGCCAGCAGGCGCCGCGAACGCTCGCGCTCCTGCCGCAGCTCGTTCAGGCTGCGCTGCAGGTCCAGGGCCAGGCGGTCAGGGGATTCGGGCATGGGGCTTCGGTCGGAGCGGCGACAGCATACCCCACGGGGTCAACCGTTGCCCAGGAATTCCAGGCGCTCCAGCGCCTCGAACCATTCCGACTCGATATCGGCCAGTCGGGCCGCCAGTTGAGCCGCCCGGGCCGGATCGCTCACGTACAGGCTGCCATCGGCGAGCATCTGCTCCGTCCGTGCCTGCTCCTGCTCCAGGTCGGCGATGCGCTGCGGCAAGGCCTCCAGTTCCCGTTGCTCGCGGTAGCCCAGCTTGCGCCTGGCCGGGGCGGGCCGGGCTTCTGCGGGCGCCGGCGTCGGCTGGGCCGGCCTGGCCGGCCCCGCATCGGCCGGGCCGGGCGCCTGCCGGGCCGACTGTGTCAGCCAGTCCTGCACGTCGCCCACATACTCGCGCCAGTGGCCCTCGCCCTCGAAGACCAGCGTGCTGGTGACCACATGGTCCAGGAATCGGCGATCGTGGCTGACCAGGAAGACCGTGCCGTCGTACTCCTGCAGCAGGTCTTCCAGCAGCTCCAGGGTCTCGATGTCCAGATCGTTGGTGGGTTCGTCCAGCACCAGCACGTTGGCCGGGCGTGCGAACAGGCGAGCCAGCAGCAGCCGGTTGCGCTCCCCGCCCGAGAGGGTGCGCACTGGCGCACGGGCACGCGCGGGCGAGAAGAGAAAGTCGCTCAGGTAGCTCCTGACGTGGGTGCGCTTCTCACCGATCTCGATCCACTCGCTGCCCGGGCTGATGAAGTCTTCCAGCGTGGCGTCCAGGTCGATCTGCTCGCGCATCTGGTCGAAGTAGGCCACCGCCAGCCGGTGGCCCTGGCGCACCGTCCCGCTGTCGGGCGCGAGCTCGCCCAGGATCAGCTTGAGCAGCGTGGTCTTGCCTGCCCCGTTCGGCCCGATCAGGCCGACCTTGTCGCCGCGCAGGATGGTTGCCGAAAAGCCGCGCACGACGTCCAGGGACGTGCCGTCGGCCCGCTGGAAAGCCTTGCTCACCCCCTCCAGTTCGGCAACGATCCTGCCGCTGGCCTCGCCCCGCGCCACGTCCAGCCGCACACGCCCCACCGCCTCCCGGCGGGCCTGGCGCTGCGCGCGCAGGCGCTGCAGGCGGGCCACCCGGCCCTGGGCCCGTGTGCGCCGCGCTTCCACCCCCTTGCGGACCCACACTTCCTCCTGCGCCAGCAGCTTGTCGGCGCGGGCATTGAGCACCGCCTCCTGGGCCAGTTGCTCGGCCTTGAGCGTCTGGTAACGCTCGAAATTGCCGGGGAAGCTGAGCAGCCGGCCGCGGTCGAGTTCCACCATCCGGGTGGCCACGCGGTCCAGGAAGGCGCGGTCGTGACTGATGGTGACCACACTGCCGCGGAACTGCAGCAGCAGCTCCTCAAGCCACACGATGCTGTCCAGGTCCAGGTGGTTGGTCGGCTCGTCCAGCAGCAGCACATCGGGGCGGGTCACCAGCGCCTGTGCCAGGGCGACCCGCTTGCGCTGGCCGCCCGAGAGGCTGCCCACCCGCGCCATCGGGTCCAGGTGCAGCCGCTGCAGGGTCTCCTGCACCCGCTGCTCCCAGTTCCAGCCGTCCAGCGCCTCGATCCGGTTCTGCAGGATGTCCAGATCGGTGCCGCAGGCACCCGCAAGGTAGCGTTCGCGAAGCGCACGGACCTCGGCCAGGCCTTCGCCGGCAGCGTCGAACACGCTGTGGTCGGGATCCAGGGCCGGCTCCTGCGGCACGTAGGCCGTGGTCAGCGCGGCCGCCACGGTGCACTGCCCGTCATCCAGCGATTCCTGTCCAGCCAGGATCCGCAGCAGCGAGGACTTGCCGGTTCCGTTGCGCCCGATCAGGCCCACCCGCTCCTGGGCCTCCAGCGAGAAGTCGCAGTGATCGAGCAGCGCCACATGTCCATAGGCCAGCTGTGCGTCCTGCAAGGTGATGAGTGCCATTCAGGTCCCTTGTCCGCAGAGCCGGCCATTATGCGTGCC
>SBFS01000282.1 GCA_006227825.1 Burkholderiales bacterium
GTCGACCCAGAGCGAGGAAGCCGCGCCGGCCACCGCACCGGCCGAAGCCGCTGCGACTGCGGCCCCGGCCCCTGCGCCGGCGGCACCGCCTGCGCCTGCCCCTGCGCCGGCACCCCTTCCCGACGAGCCGGGACTGGTCGCCCGGCTGATGGAGAACCCGCTGGCGCTGCCGCTGGCCGGTGGCCTGCTGGCCCTGCTGGCCGGCCTGGGCATCTACCGCGTCCGCCAGCGTCGCAAGGCATCCAGCGTCGACAGCTCCTTCCTCGAAAGCCGCCTGCAGCCCGACTCCTTCTTCGGATCCAGCGGCGGGCAGCGCATCGACACCGCCGAATCGGCTGCATCCGGTTCGTCCATGGTCTACTCGCCCAGCCAGCTGGACGCCGCCGGCGACGTCGACCCGGTCGCCGAGGCTGACGTCTACCTTGCCTACGGCCGTGACCTGCAGGCCGAGGAAATCCTCAAGGAGGCCATGCGTTCGTCCCCGACGCGCGTGGCCATCCACAACAAGCTGCTCGAGATCTATGCCAAGCGCCGCGACGCCAAGGCCTTCGAGGTCGTCGCGATCGAGGCCTTCAGCCTGACCCAGGGCCAGGGCCCCGAATGGGAGCATGCCTGCTCGCTCGGTCGCGACCTCGATCCCGAGAACCCGCTGTACCAGCCTGGCGGCCGTCCCGCCGCCAAGAGCGGCGTGGAGCCGGTGGGGCCGGCCGGGGTGCCGGTCAATACCATGCCTTTCGATGCCAGCACGCTGGGGCAGGCCACGGCTGCGGGCGCGGCGGGCGCAGGCGCACTCGATCTCGACCTCGATTTCTCGCTCGACGACGCGGCCTCCCAGCCCGCCGATGCGGTCGTCTCCGGCATGGACGACCTCGGCAGCACCGACGCCCTGACCGCTTCGCCGTCGGCCATGGCCGACGCGCAGGTCGCCCCGCCGGTTGCCGAGTCGGAAGGGCCGCCCTCGGGGTCCATGGATTTCGATCTGGACCTCGATCTGCCAACCCCGGCCGTGGCCCAGTCCCAGGCACCCGTGGCCGAGGCCCCGGCAGACGCCCTGACCTTCGACCCCGGCGAGGTGTTGCCGGACTTTGCCCCCGAGGACGGCGGTGCCCCCGCCATCGAGCTGGACGTGCCCGTTGCCGGCTCGCCCGAACCGGCGGTGGCCGATGCCCCGGCTGCAGACATGCTCAACTTCGACCTGGGCAACCTGAACCTGGACCTCGACGCCCCGGCCGAAGCGCTGACCGACGCCATCGCCGACTCCGTGCCGGGCGAGCTGGCCGAGGAAAATCCGCTCGAGACCAAGCTGTCGCTGGCCGAGGAGTTCCGCGCGATCGGCGACCTTGAAGGGGCCCGCTCGCTGGCCGAGGAGGTGCTGGCCGAATCCTCGGGCACGCTCAAGACCAAGGCCCGGACCTTCCTGGCCGATCTCGCCTGAGCCCGCCGCCCACCGGTCGCGGGAACGCCACGCCCGTGCGCATCGCGCTCGGCCTCAGCTACCACGGCGGCGCCTACGACGGCTGGCAGAGCCAGCCCGGCGGGCGCACCGTGCAGGACCATCTGGAAGGGGCTCTGGCACGCTTTCTTGCCGTGCCGGCCATCGGCACCCTGTGCGCCGGCCGCACCGACGCCGGGGTGCACGGACTCAACCAGGTGGTGCACTTCGACACCCCGCTGGACCGGCCGGAAAACGCCTGGGTGCGGGGAACCAACAGCTTCCTGCCTCCCGACATCGCGGTGCAATGGGCGCGGCAGGTGCCCGATCACTTCCACGCCCGCGCCAGCGCCCGCTCGCGCCGCTATGCCTACCTGCTGCTGGAGTCCCCCGTGCGGCCCAGCATCGACCATGGGCGGGTCGGCTGGGTGTTCCGGCCGCTGGCCCTGGAGCCCATGCAGGCAGCCTCCCGGTTGCTGCTGGGCGAACACGACTTCAGTTCCTTCCGTGCCTCGCAATGCCAGGCGCACACCCCGGTCAAGGAGATGCTTCGCATCGAGATCGCGCGCCGGGGTGCCTACTGGCGGTTCGAGTTCGAGGCCACGGCCTTCCTGCACCACATGATCCGCAACATCATGGGTTGCCTGATCGCCATCGGCACCGGCAACCGGCCTCCCGGCTGGATGGCCCAGGTGCTGGCCGCCCGCAGCCGCGACGCGGCCGCCCCCACCTTCTCGCCCGATGGCCTGTACTTCCTGGGCCCGGTCTACGACAGGGCCTTCGACCTGCCCGAGCGCACCCCCGCCTTCGACTGGCTGCCATGAGCCTGCACCGCACCCGCATCAAGATCTGCGGCCTGACCCGCGAACAGGACGTGGACGAGGCCGTGAGCGCAGGCGCCGACGCCATCGGCTTCGTGCTCTACCCCCGCAGCCCCCGCTTCGTGAGCCCGGAGCGGGCCGGAGAGCTTGCCGCCCGGCTCCCTGCCTTCGTCACCCCGGTGCTGCTGTTCGTCAACGCCAGCCCCGAGTTCATTGCCCAGGGTGTCGCTGCCGTGCCCGATGCCCTGCTGCAGTTCCATGGCGACGAGACACCCGAAGACTGCCTGGCTGCCGGACGCCCGTTCATCCGCGCAGCGCGCATTCCTGCGGGTGCTGCCGCCACCGGCTTCGATCTCCTAAAATACGCCGATGCGTTCGCTGCATCCCGGGCCATCCTGCTCGACGCGCTTGTCGACGGATATGGCGGTGGCGGACATCCTTTCGACTGGACGGTCTTCCCTTGGTCACACCCGCGACTAAACGCCAGCTCTCGCCTCGTTTTGTCTGGTGGACTCACGCCTGCAAACGTGACCGATGGCATCCGGCTCGTGCGCCCCTGGGCCGTTGATGTGAGTTCCGGTGTCGAGGCCACAGGCCCCGACGGCCAGACCCTCAAGGGCATCAAGGACGCAGGCCGCATCCGCGCCTTCGTCGCCGCCGTGCGTGCGGCCGACGCCAGCCATCCCCCACCTCCGAACTGAATCCCGCCCGGGTGCAGTTCGGACCCCGAGACCGAAAGACACCCATGGACACCACCTACCAGCAACCCGATGCCAGAGGCCACTTCGGCATCTACGGCGGCAGCTTCGTCAGCGAGACCCTGACCCACGCCATCAACGAGCTCAGGGCCGCCTACGCGAAGTACCAGCACGACCCCGAATTCCTGGCCGAATTCCGAAAGGAACTCAAGCATTTTGTCGGGCGGCCCAGCCCCGTCTACCACGCCGAACGCACCAGCCGCGAGCTGGGCGGCGCGCAGATCTTCCTCAAGCGCGAAGACCTCAACCACACCGGCGCCCACAAGATCAACAACGTGATCGGTCAGGCCATGCTCGCCCGCCGCATGGGCAAGCCGCGCATCATCGCCGAGACCGGCGCCGGCCAGCACGGCGTCGCCACCGCCACCATCTGCGCGCGCTACGGACTGGAATGCGTGGTCTACATGGGCAGCGAGGACGTCAAGCGCCAGAGCCCCAACGTCTACCGCATGAAGCTGCTGGGCGCCACCGTGGTGCCGGTGGAAAGCGGCAGCAAGACGCTCAAGGACGCCCTGAACGAGGCCATGCGCGACTGGGTCGCCAACGTGGACAACACCTTCTACATCATCGGCACCGTGGCCGGCCCGCACCCCTACCCGATGATGGTGCGCGACTTCCAGAGCGTCATCGGCCAGGAGTGCCTGCAGCAGATGCCCGAGATGCTCAGGGAGGCCGGCTGCGCCGGCGACCAGCCGGACGCGGTGGTGGCCTGCGTTGGCGGTGGCAGCAACGCCATGGGCATCTTCCACCCCTACATTGCGCACACGGGCACGCGGCTGATCGGCGTCGAGGCCGCCGGCGAGGGCCTGGACAGCGGCAAGCACTCGGCCTCACTGCAGAAGGGCAGTCCCGGCGTGCTGCACGGCAACCGCACCTACGTGCTGCAGGACGACAACGGCCAGGTCACCGAGACGCACAGCGTCAGTGCCGGCCTGGACTACCCCGGCGTCGGCCCGGAGCACGCCTACCTCAAGGACATCGGCCGGGCCGAATACGTGGGCATCACCGATGCCGAGGCGCTGGAGGCCTTTCACCACCTCTGCCGCACCGAGGGCATCATCCCGGCACTGGAATCCTCGCATGCCATCGCCTACGCCATGAAGCTGGCCAGGACCATGAAACCGAGCCAATCCATCCTGGTCAACCTCTCGGGCCGTGGCGACAAGGACATCGGCACGGTGGCCGACCTGTCGCAGGCCGATTTCTACTGCCGCCCCAGTTGCCGCGGCCAGTCGGTCAAGGGCGGCACCGAGACCACACCCGTCAAAGTCGTGCCTGCAACCGGAGCCAGAAAACCATGAGCCGCATCGAGCACACCCTGGCCACCCTGCTGGCCGATGGCCGCAAGGCCCTGATCCCCTACGTCACCGCCGGCTTTCCCTATGCCGACATCACCCCGGACCTGATGCACGGCATGGCCGAGGCCGGCGCCGACATCATCGAACTGGGCATCCCGTTCTCCGACCCGTCAGCCGACGGCCCGGTGATCCAGAAGGCGGGCGACCGGGCCCTGGCGCTGGGCATCGGCCTGGTGCAGGTGCTGGCCATGGTGGGCAGGTTCCGCGAGCGCAACGCCCACACACCGGTGGTGCTCATGGGCTATGCGAACCCGATCGAGCGCTACGACCAGAAGCACGGCGCCGGTTCGTTCGTGCGCGACGCCGCAGCCGCGGGTGTGGACGGGGTGCTGGTGGTGGACTACCCGCCGGAAGAGTGCGAGGACTTCGCCAGCGCCCTGCGCGACCAGGGCATGGACCTGATCTTCCTGCTCGCCCCCACCAGCACCGACGAGCGCATGGCCCAGGTGGCCCGGGTCGCCAGCGGCTATGTCTACTATGTCTCGCTCAAGGGCGTGACCGGCGCCGGCACCCTCGACGTGGGCCAGGTGGAAGCCATGATCCCGCGCATCCGCCGGCACGTGAGCATCCCGGTCGGCGTGGGTTTCGGCATCCGCGATGCCGAGACCGCCCGCGCCATCGGGCGCAGCGCCGACGCGGTGGTCATTGGCAGCCGGATCATCCAGCTCATCCAGGACGAGCCCTTCGAGAAGGTGATCCCGGTGGCGGCGCAGTTCCTGCGCGGCATCCGCAAGGCACTGGATGCCTGAACAGACCTGCCGCCCGCACCGGCCCCGCCCGTGGTCTAATTCACGGTCGTAAAGGAGATTCGCCCGATGTCCTGGCTCGAGAAACTGCTTCCGCCCAAGATCACGCCGACCGATCCGGCCGAACGCCGCAGCGTGCCCGAAGGCCTCTGGATCAAGTGCCCCAGCTGCGAGGCGGTGCTCTACCGCACCGACCTGGAAAAGAACCAGAATGTCTGCCCGCACTGCAGCCACCACCACCGCATCGGGGCCCGCGCCCGCCTGGACGGGTTCCTCGACGCCGAGGGGCGCTACGAGATCGCCCAGGAGGTGCTCCCGGTCGATGCCCTGAAGTTCAAGGACAGCCGCAAGTACCCCGAGCGCCTGCGCGAGGCGCTGGAGACCACGGGCGAGACGGACGCGCTGGTCGTCATGGGCGGCTCGGTGTGCAGCATCAGCCTCGTCGTGGCCTGCTTCGAGTTCGACTTCATGGGCGGCTCCATGGGTTCGGTGGTCGGCGAGCGCTTCGTGCGCGGCGTCGAGGAAGCCATTGCCCAGAAGGTGCCCTTCGTCTGCTTCACGGCCACCGGCGGCGCCCGCATGCAGGAGGGCCTGCTCTCGCTGATGCAGATGGCCAAGACCAATGCGGCCCTCACCCGCCTGGCCAGGAAAGGTCTGCCCTACGTCAGCGTGCTGACCGACCCGACCATGGGTGGCGTGAGCGCCGGCTTTGCCTTCATGGGCGACGTGGTCATTGCCGAACCCAAGGCCCTGATCGGCTTTGCCGGCCCGCGTGTCATCGAGAACACCGTGCGCGTGAAGCTGCCAGAAGGCTTCCAGCGTGCCGAGTTCCTCCAGACCAAGGGGGCCGTGGACTTCATCTGCGACCGGCGCGAGCTGCGCAAGACCATCGCCAGCACGCTGGCCATGCTGCAGCGCCAGAGTTCCGACGCGGTGGCCGATTGACGGGCGGACCCGCAGCCCAGGCACTGACCCTGTCCCAGCTGCCCCTGTTTCCGCTTCAGACCGTCCTGTTCCCGGGCGGCTGGCTGCCGCTGCGCATCTTCGAGGTGCGCTACCTGGACATGATCAAGCGGTGCCACCAGGCAGGTGCCCCGTTCGGCGTGGTCTGGCTCTCCGAGGGCAGCGAGGTCCGGCGCCCCGATCCGTCCGCTGCCCCGGGTGGGGACGGTTTTGCACGCGAGGTGTTCCACCCGGTCGGTACGCTGGCCCGCATCGACAGCCTCGAGCGGCCACAGCCGGGGCTGATGATGGTGCGCTGCGAGGGCATGCAGCGCTTCGAGGTCACCGCGCGGCGCCAGCTCCCGCACGGCCTGTGGGTGGGTGATGTCCGCCTGTTCGAACCCGATCCGCCCGTGCCGGTGGTCGAGCACCTGCAGCCGGTGCGCGACGCCCTGCAGCGCCTGCTGCAGAGCCTGCAGGAGCGCGATCCGGGGGCCTTGCCGAACCTGCCGCTGCAACCACCCTACCAGTGGGACGACAGCGGCTGGGTGGCCAACCGCTGGCTCGAACTGCTGCCTGTGCCCAACGACCTCAAGCTTCGGCTGATGGCGCTGGACAACCCGCTGGTGCGGCTCGAACTGGTGGCCGACCTCCTGGACAAGCTCAACCTGAACATCTAGGGCAGCAGCGACAGTGCGTGCATGTAGCGCGCACTGACCATCAGGCTGTCCCAGTCCGGGCCCGGTCCCTGTGGCAGCAACGTCCGCCTGCGTTCCTCGCTGGCGCCGCTGGGCTGCCACTGCCCGAGCACCTGGGCACGCGAGAGCGCCTCGATGGCCTCGTCGATGGGCGCCCCTGCGTCGACCACGGACTGGTTGCACAGGAGGACCATGTCGCCGCCGGCCCGCAGGGCTGCCAGTGCCGCCTCGGTGAAGCTCACGTCGCGTCCGTCGATGTGCCGCGCCGCCTCCATGCTGAGGTCGTCGCTGAAGATCGCGCCCTGGAAACCGAGGCGAATGCGCAGGATGTCCTGCAGCCAGCGTGCGGAGAAGCCGGCCGGGCGGCCATCCACCCGGGGATAGATCACGTGGGCCGGCATGACCGCATCGAGTCCGGCGGACAACCAGCCGTAGGGCGCCGCGTCGTCGGCCAGGATGGCCCCGAGGGTTCGCCGGTCGACGGGGATCGCCTCATGGGAGTCGGCGCGCACGAAGCCGTGGCCGGGAAAATGCTTGCCGCAACTGCCCATGCCGGCCTGACGCAGGCCCAGCATCAGCGCCTGCGCCAGCAGCGTGACCATGCGCGGGTCGCGCCCGAAGGAGCGGTCTCCGATGACCGAGCTCTGGCCATGGTCCAGGTCCAGCACAGGTGTGAAGCTCAGGTCCACGCCACAGGCCCGCAGCTCGGATCCGAGGACGTAACCGGCGGCCGTCGCCGCGTTGGTGGCGCGCAGGGCAGGACCGCCGGCGCCCTCCCCTTTTTCCGGAGCCGACAGCCACAGGGCGCCGAACGCCGCCATCGGCGGCAGGTGGGTGAAGCCACCGGTGCGAAAGCGCTGCACGCGACCGCCCTCGTGGTCGACCGCGATCAGCAGGTCGCGCCTGACCGCCTTGATCTGTCGGCACAGCGCGGTGAGCTGTTGGCGGCTTTCCCAGTTGCGCCCGAACAGGATGACGCCGCCGACCAGCGGATGCGCCAGCCGTGCCTTCTCGGCGGCCGTCAGGCGAAAGCCGGCCACGTCGATGATGAGGGGGGCATGCCGGGTCATGTCATCCATCCTTTTCGATCACGACGAAGCTCGCCGCGAAGTCGGTTTCGTCGGTCACACTCACATGGGCACGCAAGCCCTGGGCATCGAACCAGGTCCTGAGCTCACCGTGCAGCACGATGACGGGCCGTCCGCCCGGTGCGTTGGCGATCTCGCAGCGCCGCCAGCTCATGGGCATGCGCATGCCCAGGCCGATGGCCTTGGAGAACGCCTCCTTGGCGGAAAACCGGGTGGCCAGGTAGCGCAGGCCGCGCTCCGGCCAGCGACCGGACCGATGCTGCCAGACAGCGAACTCGGCCTCGGTCAGCACCTTGCGCACGAAGCGCTCGCCCTGCCGCTCGAAAGTCGCGCGGATCCGCCGCACGTCGCAGATGTCGGTACCGATGCCGAAGATCATGTCGGTGGTGCCTTGCGCCAGGGCCACGGCACGTCAGCCGGCAAAGGCCTCGTCGATGCAGCGTCTGTAGTCGGCCACGGTGGCGGCATAGCCCAGTTCCAGCGCGTCGGCCATCAGCGCGTGTCCGATGGACACCTCCTGGACACCCGGAACGGCGCGCAGGAAATCCGTCAGGTTGTCGCGGTTGAGGTCGTGACCGGCGTTCAGGCCGAGGCCGGCGGCCAGGGCCGCCCGGCCGGCTGCGCCAAAGCGTGCGAGCTGCGTGGCACGGTCGGCGGTGGGCCAGGCCGCCGCGTACGGTTCGGTGTAAAGCTCCACACGGTCGGCGCCCACGGCTCGGGCGGCCGCCATCTGGTCTGGCTCGGCGTCCATGAACAGGCTGACCCGCGCCCCCAGGGCCCGGGCTTGGGCCACCACCGGCTGCAGCCGCTGGGCATCCTCCGGGAAGCGCCAGCCATGGTCGCTGGTGAACTGCCCCTCGCTGTCGGGCACGAAGGTCAGCTGGTGCAGCGGCAGGCCGCGCGAGACAAGCTCGCGGGCGATCTCCATCAGGTTGTGGAAGGGGTTGCCCTCGATGTTGAACTCGCGGTCGGGCCAGGAGCGCATCAGCGCGGCCAGGTCGAAGACGTCCTGGGGGCGGATGTGGCGCTGGTCAGGCCGCGGATGGACCGTGATGCCCGCCGCCCCGGCCTGCAGGCACAGCGTGGCCGCCCGGGTGACACTGGGAATGCCCAGATGCCGGGTGTTGCGGACCAGAGCCACCTTGTTCAGGTTGACCGACAGGGCGGTGCGGGCACGGTGGGAATCAGCGTTCATGGGAACCGTCTTGCAATCTGCCTGGAGCCGGCCGGCGAGCCAGTGCCTGGATGTCGAGCATGAGCTGTCGGGTACGGAACACCGACATTCCGCTATGGTAGTGCAGCAGGGCGCGCAACTGCAGGCGCAGGGCGCTCAGGCCACAGGCGGGGACGCCCAGCAGCTCGACCATGGGCTGCGGCGCCTCGAGGGCGCGTGCCAGCGACAGCCAGTGCGCCCCCTCCAGGGCCTGCCCGTCGTCGTCGGAAGAGAGGCGCAAACCCACCTCGGGCGTCAGCACGTAGCGCGAGCGCGCATCGATCCCGGCCAGGCTGCTGCCCTCATGCGCCAGATCGGCCAGCAGGCCGGTCTCCCGCAACAGCATCAGCTCGAAGGCACGCAGCACCAGGGCCTGTGCCTGGGGCTGCTCCGAGAGCAGCCGGACAGCGAGCGCGTAGTGATCGAACAGGCGCGGGTGGGGGTCGTCCCGCGCCAGCAGCCGCAACAGCAGCTCGTTGAGGTAACTGCCCGAGAGCAGCGCATCGCCGGTCGGCATCACATGCCCGCCGGCCCATTGCGCGGACTTCAGCGTGCGCACCTCGGCCTCTCCGCCCCAACCCAGCAGCAGCGGCTGCAGGGGCAGCAACACCGGACGGAACTGCGAGGTGGGCCGCTTGACACCCTTGGCCACCAGCGCCATCCGGCCATGGTGCCGGGTGAACACATCGAGAATCAGGCTGGTCTCACTCCAGTCATGGCGGTGCAGGACGAACGCAGGCTCCTCGTGCGTGCGCTTGCTCATCGCACACCGACGACCCGAGACAGCCCCAGGCAAGCCTGCCGACCCGCGCAGCGGCGGAGCGTGGGGGCAC
>SBFS01000275.1 GCA_006227825.1 Burkholderiales bacterium
CCGCCGGTGCTCGGGTGGGCCGCCATGACCGGCCATGTGGCACCCGAGGCGCTGATCCTGTTCCTGATCATCTTCCTCTGGACGCCGCCGCACTTCTGGGCGCTTGCGCTTTACCGGGTGGAGGACTACCGCAAATCCGGCCTGCCCATGCTGCCGGTGACCCACGGGTCCGAGTTCACCCGGCTGCAGATCCTGCTCTACACGCTGGTGCTTTTCGCCGCCTGCCTGGTCCCGTTCATGATGCGCATGAGCGGCTGGTTCTACCTGGCCGCCGCGGTCCTGCTCAACGCCGGTTTCGTGGCCCATGCCTTCGTGCTCTGGCGCGACTACTCGGACGCGCTGGCCCGCAAGACCTTCCGCTTCTCGCTGATCCACCTGTCGCTGCTGTTCGCGGCCTTGCTGATCGACCACTACCTGCCATGAATTCCCCGCTTCACCGGACCCGCCGGCGTCTCCTGCTGGGAGGCGCCGCTGCTGCCCTGATGCCCGTGCTCGCGGCCTGCGAGAAGGCGGCGCAGGGCTTTGCCGGCATCGACATCACCGGTGCCGACTACGCCACCGGCTTCAACCTGACCGACCACCACGGGCAGCCGCGCACGCTGGCGGATTTCCGCGGCAAGGTGGTGGTCATTTTCTTCGGCTTCACCCAGTGCCCTGACGTCTGCCCGACCTCGATGACCGAGATGGCCCAGGCCCGGCAACTGCTCGGCGCCGACGGTGAGCGCCTGCAGGGCCTGTTCATCAGCATCGATCCGGAGCGCGACACGCCCGAGATCATGAGGGAGTACATGGCCGCCTTCGACCCCAGCTTCCTCGCGCTCTACAGCGCGCCAGGCGAACTGCCGGCACTGGCCAAGCAGTTCCGCATCTATTACCGCAAGGTGCCGGGCGCCACGCCCACCAGCTACACCATGGACCACACCGCCGGCAGCTATGTCTACGACCCGCAGGGCCGGGTGCGGCTGTACCATCGTTACGGCACCGGCGCACAGGCGCTGGCCGATGACGTCCGCAAACTGCTGGCCGGAGCCTGAACAGCCGACGGCTGCCGCGGATCAGCGGGGGAAGCGCTCGCGCAGGCGCAGCTTGTAGAACTTGCCGGTCGAGGTCCGGGGCACGGCGTCGATGAATTCGTAGCGCTCGGGCAGCTGCCACTTCGCGAAGCCCTGGCCGAGCAGGCAGGCATCCAGGGACGCACGCTCGATCGCCAGCCCGTTGCGGCTGACCACGCAGGCCAGCGGTCGCTCGCTCCACTTCTCGTCCGGGATGGCGATGACCGCGGCTTCGAGCACCTGCGGATGGCCCATCAGGGCGTTTTCCAGATCCACCGAGCTGATCCACTCACCGCCCGACTTGATCAGGTCCTTGGTGCGGTCGGTGATGCGGACAAAGCCGTGCGGGTCCATGCTGGCAACATCGCCGGTGCGCAGCCAGCCATCGGCGGTGAACTTGTCCTCGCTGACCGGGACCCGGTGGTAGCTGCCGGTGATGAAAGGTCCCCGCACCTGGATCTCGCCGACGCTGCGCCCGTCCCAGGGTGCGTCGTTGCCGTCGTCCTGACGCAGACGCACGTCCACCAGCGGCACCGGTACGCCGGCCATGGCGGCGCGCCGGTAGCGCTCGTCGGCGTCGATGTCGCGCAGCTCGGCCTTGGGGTAGGACACGGTGGCCAGGGGCGAAGTCTCGGTCATGCCCCAGCCCTGCAGCAGCCAGACGCCGTGGCGGTCGAAAGCCCGGATCAGAGACTCGGGCACCGCCGCGCCACCGACCAGGCTGCGCATGCCGGGCGGCAGTCGCCAGCGCCCCGGCTGCGTGCTCAGCGCGGCCTCGTAGGCCTGGATCAGGCCGAGCCAGATGGTGGGCACGCCCAGCGCCAGGGTCGGCGGGTGGTCCTGCATCAGGTCGAGCAGGTCATCCGGGTGCAGGTGCGGACCCGGGAAGACCAGCTTCGTCCCCAGCATCACCGCCGCATAGGGAATGCCCCAGCTGTTGGCATGGAACATCGGGGTGACCGGCAGCACCGTGTCGGTTCCGCGCAGGCCCCAGCAGTCCCCCAGGCACCCGACCAGGGTGTGCAGCACGGTCGAGCGGTGCGAGTAGGCGACGCCCTTGGGCCGGCCCGTGGTGCCCGAGGTGTAGCACATCGACACCGGGTCGTCCTCGGCGTGGTCGGGATAGCGAAAGCCGGCGGTGTCGGTTCCAGCCAGCAGGGCCTCATAGTCGGTCAGGCCTTCGCCGGCCGGAACCGCTGCCCCCGAGAACGGGAACACGAGCACATGCTCGAAACGGTGCAGGTGGGCGAACTGCCGGTACAGCGGCAACAGGATGTCGTCAACCACGAGTACCCGGTCTTGGGCATCGGCCGCGATCCACCCGATTTCCTCGGGCGACAGGCGCAGGTTGAGCGTGTGCATGACGGCGCCTGCCGCGGGAATGCCGAAATAGCACTCCAGGTGCGCGTGGTGGTTCCAGCACAGGGTGGCCACGCGGTCACCCCGGCCGATGCCCAGGTTCAGCAGCGCCTGTGCGAGTCGCCGCGTGCGGTCGTGGAACTGGCCGAACCGGTGGGTCCGGTAGCTCTTGTCGGGCAGCCGGCTGACGATCTCGCTGGAAGGGAACAGGTGCCCGGCGCGCTCGAGCAGATGGTTGAGCGACAGCGGCTGCGCCATCATGGTCGAGACCATGGGCGGCTGGTTGGCATCCCGCATGGCCGAAACTCCCGCGGGTGTCAGTCGACCTTGGCGCCGCTGAGCCTGACCATGCGTTCGTACTTGGCGCGCTCGCGGGTCATGAACTCGCCGAAGGCCTGCGGCGTGCTGGGGGCCGGTTCGGCCATCAGGGTGGCGAATCGCTCGCGCACGGCCGGCGAGTTCAGGGCCTGGGTGAAGGCGGCGTTGAGCTGGTTGACACGGTCCTCCGGCGTGCCTGCCGGCACCACCAGGCCCCACCAGGTGTCGACCTCGAAGCCGGGCAGGGTTTCGGCCACCGTGGGCACATCGGGCATCACCGGGGTCCGCCTGGCGGTGGTCACCGCCAGGGCCTTGAGACGGCCGGAACGGATGTTGCCCGCAGCCGTGGCCAGGTTGTCGAAGTTGAAGTCGACCTGGCCACCGAGCAGGGCTGCCTGGGCCGGCGCGCCACCGTTGTAGGGAATGTGCACCGCAAAAATGCCGGCCTGGTTCTTGAACAGCTCGCCGGCCAGATGCCCGGCGCTGCCGTTGCCGCCCGAGCCGTAGTTCAGGCGTCCCGGGTTGGCCTTGGCATAGGCGACCAGGTCGGACAGGGACTGGATGCCCAGGCGCTGTGCCGTCTGCGCATTCATGACCAGCACGTTGGGCACGCGCAGCATCTGGGTCACGGGCGTGAAGTCCTTGACCGGGTCGTAGGGGAGCTGTTTGAACAGCCACGGGTTGATGCCGTGCGAGGCGGTGGTGGCGATGCCCAGGGTCATGCCGTCGGGTGCCGAGCGGGCCGCGGCGCCGACACCGATGTTGCCGCCGGCCCCGGCGCGGTTCTCGATGATCACGGTGCCCAGGCTGTCCTTGACCGCCTCGGCCAGCACCCGCGCCGTGGTGTCGATCGGACCGCCCGCCGCAAACGGCACGATGATGCGGACAGGGGTGGTCTGGGCCCAGGCGGGCAGGGCGGCGAGAGAGGCGGCGGCCGCGAGGGCGAGAAGGTGTCGGCGATGGATCATGCGAGGACTCCGGAACGGCAAAACGAACAGAGGTCCAGTGTGCTGCCCAGGCCGCCGCGGCACCATCGGGGAATCCACGCAAACGACACCTGCGCGACAGGCAGGCCGTGTGTCCAGCCAGCAACCACCGTGGAACCGGCTCTGGCGGTCCACAGGTGGTGTCGCCCCGCCCAGGGGGAAGCCGCGCAGCGGCGCAGGGGGGCCTTACTGCTTGTCCGCGGCGCTCGTGAACGAGTCGGCGAAGAAGGCCTCTTCGGGCAGGCCGGCCTGTGTCACGTAGTCGCGGCGGGCCGACTCGATGACGACGGGGGCGCCACAGGCGTAGACCTCATGCCCGGAGAGGTCCGGGAAATCCTGCAGCACCGCCTGGTGGACAAAGCCGGTGCGTCCGGTCCAGCCATCTTCGGGCAGGGCGTCCGAGACGACGGGCACGTATTGCAGCCAGGGCAGGTGCGTCAGCTGCTCGCGGATCCAGCCGTCCTGGTACAGGTCGGCCGGGCGCCGACCCCCCCAGTACAGGGTGGCGGGCCGCTGGATGCCCTTGAAGCGCATGTGCTCGATGATGGCCCTGATGGGCGCAAAACCGGTCCCCGAGGCCAGAAAGACGATGGGCCTGGTGCTGTCCTCGCGCAGGAAGAAGCTGCCGAACGGACCCTCGATGCGCAGGATCTCCTTTTCCTTCATGGCGCCGAACACATGGTCGGTGAACTTGCCCCCGGGCATGTGTCGCAGGTGCAGCTCGATGTGCGGACCGGCCGCCTGGGTGTGGGGTGCGTTGGCCATGGAGTAGCTGCGCCGATCGCCGTCGCGCAGCAGGAACTCCACGTACTGGCCTGCGTGGTACTGGAAGGTGTCGGCTGCCGGCAGCTGCAGGCGCATGACCATGACGTCGTGCGAGGCGCGCTCGAGCGCGCTGACACGCACCGGCATCTTCTTGATCGGGAAGGCGCCGGCTTCGGTCACCTGGCGCGACTCCAGGACCACATCGCTGCGCGCGAAGCCGCAGCAGGTGAGGACGAATCCGGCGGCCTCCTCGTCGGCCGACAGGGCCTTGGACTGGTGCGGCCCGTGTTCGACCGTGCCGGAGAGCTTGCGGCACTTGCAGGATCCGCAGGCCCCATCCTTGCAGCCGTAGGGCAGGCCGATGCCCTGGCGGATGCCGGCCGCCAGCAGGGATTCGTCCGGCCCTGCCGTGAAGCTGCGGCCGCTGGGTTCGACGGTGATGGAAAAGCTCATGGGGAAGTCGCTACAGTGGAGGATGGATCCGGCTGGTGCCGAACCTGCAATTGTCGCAAAAACACCTGTCCCATGAACCTGCTTGGTGCCTTGCCCGCACGCTTTCGCCGTGAACGTGTGCTCATCGTCGGCTGTGGCGACGTCGGACTGCGCGCGGCCCGCACGCTCGGCAATGGCCGGCGTGTGCGGCTGCTGGCCCTGACCTCTTCGGTCCAGCGCAGGCCCGAACTCCGCCAGGCCGGCATCACGCCGCTGGTGGGTGACCTGGACCACGCCGCCACGCTGCAGAGGCTGGGCGGCCTGGCCACCCGCGTCATCCATCTGGCTCCACCTCCCGCGCATGAGCATGCCGACTGGCGCGAGGACCGCCGGACACGGGACCTGCTTCGGGCCCTGGCCCGGCGCAGTGCGCCCGCCTCCCTGGTCTACGGATCGACCACCGGTGTCTATGGCGACCGCCAGGGGCACTGGGTGGACGAATCGGTGCCGGTGCGACCCGGCACGCCCCGGGCCTGGCGCCGGGTCGATGCCGAGCGGTGGGTCCATGCCTACGGCCGCGCCGGCGGCACGCGGACGGTCGGGCTGCGCATTCCGGGCATCTACGCGAACGACCGCGAGGGCGGCACGCCGCGGGCCCGCCTGCAGCGCGGCACCCCGGTGCTGCTGCCGGAGGATGACGTGTTCACCAGCCACATCCATGCCGACGACCTGGGGCGGGCCTGCGCCTTGGCGCTCTGGCGTGCGTCCCCCCAGCGCAACATCAACGTGGTCGACGACACCGAACTGCGCATGGGCGACTATTTCGACCTCGCCGCCGACCTGTACGGCCTGCCCCGGCCGCCACGCATCGCGCGCAGCGAAGCCCAGGCGCAGCTGCCCCTGGCGCTGCTGAGCTTCATGGGCGAATCGCGCCGCCTGCGCAACGCCCGCATGAAGCGCGAGCTGCGCCTGAAGCTGCGCTATCCGACGGTCCGCGAGGGACTGCTGGCGTGAGGCCGCGCTGCGGCCTGGCTCGCTGACGGCCGGTTCGCGGCGGCGGCCCTGCTTCAGGCCGGTTGCGCGAGGCTGCGCAGCAGCAGCAGGGTGTAGCCGACATAGGCCAGCAGCAGCAGCGAGGCCTCGACGCGGTTGATGCGTCCGGGGCGGCCCCGCCAGCCCCAGCCCATCAGGAACAGCACCGCTGTCAGACCGCCCATCACCAGCAGGTCACGGCTCACCGCCTCGGCGGGCACCTGCAGCGGGGAAATGGTGGCGGCCACGCCCACCACCGCGAGGGTGTTGAACAGGTTCGAACCCAGCACATTGCCGAGTGCCAGGTCGTGCTCGCCCTTGCGCGCGGCGGCCACGCAGGAGGCCAGCTCGGGCAGCGAGGTGCCGACCGCAACCACGGTCAGGCCGATCACCAGGTCGCTCACCCCCAGCGACTGGGCCACGGCGACCGCGCCCCAGACCAGCATCCGGGAACTGACGATCAGCACCGCCAGCCCGGCGACCAGCCAGAACAGCGCCCTGCCCAGGGGCATCTGCTCGCCCTTGAGCTCCTCGGCGGTCTCGAAGCCCAGGGCGTCCGGTCCGCTGCGCAGCCCGGCGACGATCGACCAGGTCATGAGCAGGGCAAAAAGGCCCAGCAGCACCAGGCCGTCCATCCGCAGCAGCTGCAGGTCCCAGGCCAGGTAACCCGCCACCAGGGTGACACCGGTCAGGATGGGCAGCTCCTTGCGGAGAATGAGCGAGTGGACGGTGATCGGGTTGATCAGGGCGGTCAGGCCGAGGATGAGGGCGATGTTGGCAATGTTCGAGCCCCAGCCGTTGCCCAGCGCCAGGCCCGGGTTGCCCTGCAGGGCGGCGTTGGTGGACACCACCAGTTCGGGCGCCGATGTGCCGAAACCCACGATCACCATGCCCACGAGCAGCGGCGGCATGGAGAAATGGGTCGCGGTCGCGGAGGCGCCGTCGACAAAACGGTCGGCGCTCCAGACGAGCAAGGCCAGACCGGCCAGGATGGCGAGCGTGGGCAGGATCATGTTGGGATTTGGGGGAGGGCTTGCGGGATCAGCCCGCGATTGTCTCAGACCGGGCCCGCCTTTGCCCGCGCCGGCCGGCATGAGCGGTCGTGGCCCCGTGCGCCATGCGTCGGTGTGTCCGGGGGCCGTGCAAGCCCTGTTGCACGCCCCTGATCTGGTGCCGGAGGCCGGACTCGAACCGGCACACCTTGCGGCGGGGGATTTTGAGTCCCCTGCGTCTACCGATTTCGCCACTCCGGCCGGGTGGGGACGAGCCGTCGGAAATTATGGCACAGTGCTTCCCATGAAATATCCGACCATCGAAGACGCCATCGGCCGCACGCCCCTGGTGGCGCTGCAGCGCGTCGGCGCGGCCGAGAACACGGCGCGCGGCAACGTGATCCTGGGCAAGCTCGAGGGCAACAACCCGGCCGGCTCGGTCAAGGACCGGCCCGCGCTGTCCATGATCCGGCGTGCCGAGGAGCGCGGCGACATCCGCCCGGGCGACACCCTGATCGAGGCCACGTCGGGCAACACCGGGATCGCCCTGGCCATGGCAGCCGCCATCAAGGGTTACCGCATGGTGCTCATCATGCCCGAGGACCTGTCTGTCGAGCGGGCGCAGACCATGAAGGCCTTCGGCGCCGAGCTCATCCTCACGCCCAAGAGCGGCGGCATGGAGTCGGCACGCGATCTGGCCGAGAAGATGCAGCAGGAAGGCAAGGGCCGGGTGCTCGACCAGTTCGCCAATCCGGACAACCCCCGCATCCACTACGAGACAACCGGCCCGGAACTGTGGGAACAGACCGGCGGGCGCATCACGCACTTTGTCAGCGCCATGGGCACGACCGGCACCATCACCGGCGTCTCGCGTTTCCTGCGCGAGAAGAACCCGGCCATCCGCATCATCGGCGCCCAGCCCAGCGAGGGCTCGCGCATTCCGGGCATCCGCAAGTGGCCCCAGGAGTACCTGCCCAAGATCTACGACCCGGCTGCGGTCGATGAACTGGTGTATGTCAGCCAGGCCGATGCCGAGGACATGTGCCGGCGCCTGGCGCGCGAGGAGGGCATCTTTGCCGGGATCTCGGCCGCCGGTGCCTGCTGGGTGGCCCTGCAGGTGGCGGCCACGGTCAAGGACGCGACGATCGCCTTCGTCGTCTGCGACCGCGGCGACCGCTACCTGTCCACCGGCGTGTTTCCCGCCTGAGGGGGCCGCTTGGACGAAGGCTACCGGTTCTGCCCCCGCTGCGCCACACCCCTGACCCTGTCCGGCGCACAGGAGGACGGTGGCTGGAAGGAACGGCTGCGCTGCAACGCCTGCGGGTTCACGCACTGGAACAACCCGACACCGGTGCTCGCGGCCATCATCGAGGTGGATGGCCGGGTGCTGCTGGCGCGCAACGCCGCGTGGCCGGGGCGCATGTTCGGCCTGATCACCGGTTTCATGGAGGCTGGCGAGACGCCGGAGGAGGGCATCCGGCGCGAGGTGGCCGAGGAAACCGCGCTCGAGGTGACGTCCCTGTCCCTCGTGGGGGTGCACGATTTCCAGCGCATGAACCAGGTCCTGATCACCTATCACGCCCGGGCCTGCGGCGAGATCCGCCTGTCGCCGGAGCTGGCCGAATACAAGCTGCTGCCGCCCGGACAGGTCCGCTGCTGGCCTGCCGGCACCGGGCTGGCGCTGGCCGACTGGCTGCGCTCGCGCGGTGTCGAGCCGCAGTTCTTCCCGTTGCAGGGACAGGCCTGATCCCACCCTTCGGGCCGGGGCTGTTGGCGTGAGCTCCCTTGTCCCGCGTAAAATCTGGCCTCCTGAGGACCGACCATGAATGCCGACAAAGAACTCGACGCCCGCGGGCTGAACTGCCCGCTGCCCATTCTCAAGGCGAAGAAAGCGCTCGCCGACATGCACAGCGGCCAGACCCTGCGCGTGATCTCGACCGACTCCGGGTCGGTGCGCGATTTCCAGGCCTTTGCCAAGCAGACCGGCAACGAGCTCCTGGACCAGCAGACGGTGGGCAGCGACTACATCACCTTCCTCAAGCGCCGCTGAGGTCGCGCGGTCATCCGTCCCCCCGAGCCATGGAAGTCCTGCTGATCGACCCGCTGGTGCCGGAGGCACTGGCGTGGCTGCAGGAGCGCCACGAGGTCAGCTTCCGGCCGGATCTGGGTGACGAACCGATCGAGCTGCGCAAGCACATCTACAGGACGCGGGCCATCGTCCTGCCACCGCATGTCGTGGTATCGCAGGAGTTCCTGGACTTTGCGCCCAAGCTGCAGGTCGTGGCCCGGATGCAGATCTCCAGCGACAACACCGACCTGGATGCCTGTGCCCGGCGCCAGGTCCGGGTGGTGCAGGCACGCGCCGCCACCGTGCGCTCCAACGCCGAGTACCTGCTCTACGGGCTGCTGATGCTGTACCGGCGCGGCATGATCAGCGCCCTGCTCGGGCGCAAGATTTCGCAGGTCCGCATGGGCAGGGAGCTGGCCGGCAGCACCGTGGGCCTGCTGGGCCTGGCCCCCGTGGCCCACACGCTGGCGCCCATGCTGCGCTCGCTCGGTGTGCGCCTGCTCGGCTACGACCCGGCGGTGCACCACGCCGCACCACTGTGGGACAGGCTGGGCGTCGAGCCGGTGACGGCGCAGGAGCTGTTGTCCCGCTCGGATGCGATTTCCCTGCAGATGGTGTTCGCCTCGCGCTTCAAGGGCTGGATCAACGAGCGCCTGCTCAACCACTGCAAGCCGGGCCAGCTCTGGGTGGGCGTCAGCCGCTGCTCGCTGTTCGACCCCGAGGCACTGGCCCTGGCGCTGACCGATGGCCGCATCGATGCCTGCCTTCTCGATGGCGCCAACCCGCGCTTTGCCGCCGAGGGCTCGCCGTTGTTCGGCGTGCCCAACCTCCACTTGACGCCGCGGCTGGGTTCACACACCCGGGA
>SBFS01000114.1 GCA_006227825.1 Burkholderiales bacterium
CACAGCGAGATCGTGGGCATGCTGCCCGAGGGCAACTGGATCAGCCGCGCACCCAGCCTCAAGCGCAAGGCCATCCTGATCGCCAAGGTGCAGGACGAGGGCGGCCACGGCCTCTACCTGTACTCGGCCGCCGAGACACTGGGCACCAGCCGCGACCAGATGCTCGATGCGCTGCACAGCGGCAAGGCCAAGTACAGCTCGATCTTCAACTACCCGACGCTCAACTGGGCCGACGTGGGCGTGATCGGCTGGCTGGTCGATGGCGCGGCGATCATGAACCAGATCCCCCTTTGCCGCTGCTCGTACGGGCCGTACGCGCGCGCCATGATCCGCGTCTGCAAGGAAGAGAGCTTCCACCAGCGCCAGGGCTACGAGGCGCTGCTGGTGATGATGAAGGGCACCGCGGAGCAGAAGGCCATGGTGCAGGACGCGGTCAACCGCTGGTGGTGGAAATGCCTGGCCATGTTCGGCCCGCCGGACGACAACAGCCCCAACAGCGCCCAGGGCATGCGCTGGGGCATCAAGCGCATCAGCAACGACGACCTGCGCCAGAAGTTCGTCGATGCCACCGTTCCGCAGGCCGAGGTGCTGGGCGTGACCCTGCCCGACCCCGACCTGAAGTGGAACGAAGAGCGCGGCCACTATGACTACGGCGCCATCGACTGGGACGAGTTCTGGGCCACGGTCAACGGCCACGGCCCGATGAACAAGGAGCGCCTGGCCACGAGGGTGAAGGCGCACGAACAGGGTGCCTGGGTCCGCGAAGCCGCGCTGGCCCACGCCCGCAAGCAACAGCAACGCCAGCAGAAGGAAGCCGCATGAACGCGCCCGCACTCAAGGAATGGCCCCTCTGGGAAGTCTTCGTCCGCAGCAAGCAGGGGCTGGAACACAAGCACTGCGGCAGCCTGCATGCCAGCGATGCGCGCCACGCGCTGCAGATGGCCCGCGACATCTACACCCGGCGCCAGGAAGGCGTGAGCATCTGGGTCGTGCCCTCGACGGCCATCACCGCCAGCGAGCCGGACAGCAAGGACAGCTTCTTCGACCCGGCGGCCGACAAGGTCTACCGCCACCCGACCTTCTACGAGATCCCTGAAAAAGTGGGGCACATGTGATGAAGGCGCCGGTCGACTACATCCTCCACCTGGCCGACAACGCCCTGGTGCTGGGCCAGCGCAACGCCGAGTGGTGCGGCCACGGCCCCGTGCTCGAAGAGGACCTGGCCCTGGCCAACAACAGCCTGGACCTGATCGGGCAGGCGCGCCTGCTCTACCAGCACGCCGCCGACCTGATCAATGCCGACGACGCGCTGGCGCAGCGCTTTGCGCACCTTCAGGGCGCACGCGTGGACGGGCGCGTGACCGAGGACACCCTGGCCCAGTTCCGGGACACCGCCGAGTTCCGCAACCACACCATCATGGAGCTGCCGCACCACGACCCGCTCGTGGGCTATGCGGTCGCCGAGCGCGACTACGCGGTGACCATCGCCCGCAACTTCCTGGTCAGTGCGCTGATGGTCCTGGTCTGGGAGCGGCTGCAGGCATCGAAGGACACGCAGCTGGCCGGCATCGCTGCCAAGTCGCTCAAGGAGGTGCGCTACCACCTGCAGCACGCCAGCGACTGGCTGGTCCGCTTTGGCGACGGTACCGAGGAGTCGCACCGGCGCGCGCAGGCCGCGGTCGACCACCTGCTGCCTTTCTGCGAGGCCTTCTGGCAGCCCGGCCCGGCCGAACGCGCTGCGGCGCAGGACGGCACGGGTGTGGACATCACCGCGCTGCGCGGGCACTGGAACGCGCTGGTCGACGAGACCCTGGCGGAGGCCACGCTCACCCGGCATGACCAGCCGCACCAGGGCTATGTGGCCCAAGGGCATGTGGGCGTGCACTCCGAGCACCTGGGCTTCCTGCTGGCCGAGATGCAGAGCCTGGCGCGCGCGCATCCGACCGCCACCTGGTGAGTTCCATGGGCACGGCGACAGAGGCATCGCTGCAGGCCGTCTCGCAGGCACTGGCCCACCTGGCCGACCCGGAAATCCCGGTCATCAGCCTGGGAGAACTGGGCATCCTGCGCGAGGTGCGTGCAGGCGAAGACGGCATTCCCGAGGTGGTCATCACCCCGACCTACAGCGGCTGCCCGGCCATGGGGCAGATCGAGGACGACATCGTGGCCGCGCTGCGCGACGCGGGCCTGCCAGGCCGTGTCGTCACGCAGCTCTCGCCCGCCTGGACCACCGACTGGATGAGCGAAGCGGCCAAGGAAAAGCTGCGCGCCTACGGCATAGCACCGCCCCAGTGCGGCAGCCAGGGGGCCTCTGGTGACGGCGTGCTCCGGTTCAGCCGCCATGCCGCGCGCCCGGCCGACGTGCCCTGTCCCCGGTGCGGATCGCTCAACACCACCCAGACCGCGCCTTTCGGCTCCACGGCCTGCAAGGCCCTGTACCGCTGCCTCGACTGTCTGGAACCCTTCGATTACTTCAAGCCGTACTGAGCACGACATGAGCACCGCCGCCCCCCGTTTCCACGAACTCACCGTCTCGCGCGTCGACCCGGAAGCCGCCGGCGCCGTGGCCGTCTCGCTGGCCATTCCCGACGCGCTGCGCGAAACCTTCTCTTTCGAGCCCGGCCAGTTCCTGACCCTGCGCGCCGACATCGGCGGCCAGGACGTGCGCCGCAGCTACTCGATCAGCAGCCCGCGCAGCCGGCTGCTCAGGCACGGCGAGGTCACGCTGGGCATCCGCCCGGTCGAAGGGGGCGTGTTCTCCAACTGGGCGGTCACGCAACTCAAGGCCGGCGACACCCTGCGCGTGATGCCGCCGGACGGGCGCTTCACCATCCACAAGTCGCGTGCCCTGCACCGTGTGGGCTTCGCGGCCGGGTCGGGCATCACCCCCATCCTGTCCATCATGGCCAGCACACTCGAAGAGTCGCCCGAGGCCAAGTTCACGCTGGTCTACGGCAACCGCCGCATGGCCAGCGTGATGTTCAACGAGGCCCTGCAGGACCTCAAGGACCGTTACCCGGACCGCCTGACGCTGATCCATGTGCTCTCGCGCCAGGCGCTGGAGGTGCCGCTGCTGGAGGGCCGCATCGATGGCGACAAGGTGCGCCAGATCATCGCCGCGCTGTTGCCCGTAGGCAGCATGGACGAGGTGTTCGTCTGCGGCCCCGAGGCCATGATCGAATCGACCGAGAAGGCGCTGCTGGAGGCCGGCGTGCGCCAGGACCGCATCCACACCGAGCGCTTCACCTCGCCGACGCTGGAGGCCCTGCCGGCCAGCCAGCGCCAGGCTGCGGTGCTGGGTCATCCGGCGGTGCGCGAGTCCGGCGAGGTCGAGCTGACCGTGGTGGTCGACGGCAAGCCCCACCAGATGTGGATGAACCGGGACGAGCATGTGCTGGACGTGGCCCTGAACGCCGGGCTGGACCTGCCCTGGTCGTGCAAGGGCGGTGTCTGCTGCACCTGCCGCGCCAAGGTGATGGAGGGCAGCGTCACCATGGACAAGAACTTCACCCTCGAGCCCTGGGAGACCGGCAAGGGCTTCGTGCTCTCCTGCCAGGCGCGGCCGACCA
>SBFS01000190.1 GCA_006227825.1 Burkholderiales bacterium
CGCATGGCGGTGTTGCCGGTGTCGAAGGTCTGCACGCGGAATCCGTCGCGGCGCAGGTACTCCACCCAGTCGTTGCAGCAGCCGCAGTTGGGGTCCTTCCAGACCTGCATCACCGGCAGCGCGGCGGGGGACGGTCCCTGGCCCAGGGCGGGCCAGGCCGCGGCGGCGGCCAGGCTGGCCGCGCCGCTGAGGATGAGTCGTCTTTGCATGGGTTGTTCTCCGCTCATTTGGACAGGGGTTGGACGCGGATGGTGCCGCGCATGCCGGCCTCGAAGTGGCCGGGGATGAGGCAGGCGAACTCGAAGTCGCCGGGCCGGTTGAAGGTCCAGACGATGTCGCCGCGCTGGCCTGGGGCCACGTGGGCCATGTAGGGCTCGTCGTGCTCCATGTTGGGGTGCTTTCTCATCAGTTCCGCGTGGGCCTGCAGTTCCTCGCGGGTGCCGATCACGATCTCGTGCATCACCTGGCCGCGGTTGACGGCGCGCAGGCGCAGGGTTTCGCCCTCGCGCACGTCCAGGTGCGAGGGCGAGAAGCGCATGTCGTCGGTCATGCGGATCTCGACCGTGCGCCGGGCCTCGCGCGGTTCGGCGGCGATGCCCCAGGGCTTCTGTTCCCTGATCACGGGGCCACCGTGCCCCTGGTGGCCGTGCGGCTGGCTGCCATGGGCCAGTGCCGCGCCGGCCGCCGGCAGCATCAGGGCGAAGGCGAGCAGGTCTCGCCGGTTGGGTTGGGCTGTCATGGAAGTCTCCTCTTCGTTTCAGTGATGGTGACCCTGGGGCTTGCGGGCACGCGCCGTGGCCACCGGGTGCCCGGCCTCGGGGTGCGCCGCGGATGCCGTGCGGCTGGCCTCGGGCGCCTGGGCCACCTCGTAGGCCTGGGTGCCCGGTGGCTGCCGGTACCAGCCCGGGTCGCTGTAGTCGCCCGGCTTCTGGTCGGCGCGCACCTTGAGCAGGGTGAACATGCCCCCCATGCCGATCGGGCCGTAGGGGCCGCTGCCGCTCATCATGGGGAAGGTGTTGGGCGGCAGCTCCATCTCCATTTCCTTCATGTCGTACATGCCGCGCTCGCCCATGACCATGTAGTCGGGATTGGCCCTCTGAAGCGGTGCCACCAGGCCGCGGTGGTCGGCGCCGATCAGCGTCGGCACGCCGTGGCCCATGGCGCCCATGGTGTGGTGGCTCTTGTGGCAGTGCATGCCCCAGTCGCCGGGTTCATCGGCGATGAACTCGATCTGCCGCATCTGGCCGACGGCGATGTCGGTGGTGACCTCGGGCCAGCGCGCCGCCTTCGGCACCGGACCGCCGTCGGTGCCGGTGACCTCGAACTCGATGCCGTGGATGTGCACCGGGTGGTTGGTCATGGTCAGGTTGCCGACACGCACCCGCACCCGGTCTCCCAGGCGCGCCACCAGCGGGTCCAGGCCCGGGAAGACGCGGCTGTTGAACGCCCAGATGTTGAAGTCCAGCATGGTGTTGACCTGGGGCGTCATGCTGCCGGGTTCGATGTCGAATGCGTTGAGCAGGAAGCAGTAGTCGCGCTGCACGTCCTCGATCAGCGGGTGCCTGCTGCGCGGGTGCGTGACCCAGAAGCCCATCATGCCCATGGCCATCTGGGTCATCTCGTCGGCATGGGGGTGGTACATGAAGGTACCCGGGCGGCGCGCCTCGAACTCGTAGACGAAGGTCTTGCCCGCGCCGATCGGCGGCTGGTTGACGCCGGTGACACCGTCCATGCCGTTGGGCAGTCGCTGGCCGTGCCAGTGGATGGTGGTGGCTTCGGGCAAGCGGTTGGTGACGTAGATGCGCACCTTGTCGCCTTCGACGACCTCGATGGTGGGCCCGGGACTCTGGCCGTTGTAGCCCCACATGTTGACCAGGAAGCCGGGTGCCATCTCGCGCACCACCGGCTCGGCCACCAGATGGAACTCCTTGACGCCGTTGTTCATGCGCCAGGGCAGGGTCCAGCCATTGAGCGTGACCACCGGGTTGTAGGGCCGGCCGGCGCCGGTGACCCCGGGTGGCGTCCACGGGGGCGCGGTGCCGGGGGAATCGTGCGAGACGGCCTCGGGCAGGGCGGCCAGGGCGACCCGGCTGACGCTGCTGGCAGCGGCAGCGCCCAGCGCTGCACCGGCAAAAAAGTGTCGTCGTTTCATGTCAGTGTCCTCCTGCGGGTCCGGCGGCATCGCCCCCCGGCATCGGCGCATCCTGGGCGCCTTCAAAGTGTCCGCCGGCCAGCAGGGTGCGCCAGTCGGCTTCGGCCAGCCAGTAGGCCAGGCGCGCACCGGTGACGGCATCGAGCGCGGCCAGGCGCTCGCGCGCCGCGGCCAGCAGATCCCAGGTGCTGACGAACATGCCGTTGTAGCGTTGAAGCACCTCCTGCTCCAGGGCTTCCTGCCGGGCCAGGGTTTCCTGCTGGGCCAGGCTGGCCAGTGCATGGTGGGTCTGCAGGGCCAGCCACGCCTCGCGGGCCTGCGAACGCAGATCCGCTGCGTGGGCGAGCAGTTCGGCACGGGTCTTCACCGCATCGGCACTGCGGTGGTCGTTGAGCACCGGCATCTCGGCGATGCGGGGCAGTTGCAGCGCCGTGCCGGTGCCCAGCGCCCTGTCCACCGCGCGGGCATGGGCCGCCTGCCATGCCGCCGTGCTGTCGTCCGCGGGCAGGCGCGCCGCGCGCCCGCGCTCGCTTTGCAGGTCGAACCGTGCGCTCAGGACGGAAGCCTCCACGCCGGCGGGCGGGACCTCGGGAGCCATGTCGGGTGGCGCCGGCAGGTCGGCCGGCAACTGGCGCCGCAGGTTCTCGATGTCCCCGGCCTGCCACAGACCCACCGCGCGTGCGAGTCGTTCGATGGCCACCTGCTCGGCCAGCCGCGCCGCGAGCCAGCCCTGGCGGGCCGCGGTTTCGGTCTGCAGTTCCTGCAGGTGCCGCATGCGGCTCCAGTTGCCGGCCACCACCATGCGCCGCCCGAGCTCGGCGCCGGTGCGGGCGTTCTCCAGCACGTCGGCTGCACGGGCCAGCCGTGCCCGCGCGGCCACCGCCTCCAGCCAGGCGCCCTGGATGCCGCGCACCACGTCGGCCAGCTCGGCCCGTCGCTGTGCGCGGTCCAGGGCACCCAGGCCGGGCTGGTCGATCAGGTCCGGCCGCAGCCGCAGCCCCCGCGCGACCAGGACGGCCACCGGCAGAGGGTTGGCGGCGACCGGCCCGGCAGGACCATTGTCCGCGGCGGGCTGGGCCGCTTCCCAGCGCAGGATGTCGATGTGGCCGCGCGGAAACTCCGCCACGCGTTCGTTGGCCTGTCGCCACAGCTCGATGGCCGCCCGGCGTTCGCTGGACGGATGCGGGCCGGGCGGGGTGGGGGATGGGGGAAGTTCGACCACCGGCGCGGCGGCCGGATGGGCGGGGTCAGCGGCCTGAAGTGCACCGCCAGCCTCGCGGTCCGGGGCGGCGTGGGCCGATGACAGCGAGACGGCCAGCCAGAGCGCGGCTGTGGCCAGGGCGGGGTGGCGGCGCACCATGGGCCCCATGTGGGTCTGCATGGAAATTTCTCCTGGGATGACGGACAAAGCGACGCGCACGCGGCGGGCGTGCGGCGGACGCACCAAGGGTGTCGGTCTCAGGAAATGGGCGGGCGCACGTCGCGCCGCGCGTCCTGGCTGGCAAAGGCCTCGACAGGAGAAGGCACCAGTTGCGGGGCCGTGCTCGAGGACGGCGCCCAGAGCCAGCGGATGTCCAGCGCCGGGCCGTTGCACAGGTCGCACAGCGCATGGGCATGCGAACCGGCCGCCGGGCCGTCGACGGTCTCCTGCGGCGCCGGATCCCCGTGCATCTGCTGAGCGCCGGCGTCGTGGCAGGGCATGTGCTGCGCCGCGTCGGCCGCGGCTGCGGTGTGGGCATGCCCGGACGTGACCATGGACAAGGCCATGGCGTCGCCCATCCAGCCACGCAGGGGAAGCAGGGCGATCATGAGGGCAATCAGCAGCAGGCGCACCCGGCAATGATAGGGGCAGAACGGAGAAAGTTCCGTCACGGGGTCAAGGGCGACAAGGGTCGGTCCGACCGCAGCTCTCCCCGGGCCTGGCGCACCACCGACCAGCCGGCGCTGATGGCCAGCACGGCCATGATGGCCGCCACCGCCAGATCGGGCCAGGCCGAGCCGGTGCCGAAGACGCCCGCGGCAGCGGCCATGACCGCCAGGTTGGACAGGGCGTCGTTGCGCGAGCAGAGCCAGACGCTGCGCATGTTGGCGTCGCCCTGCCGCCATCGGTAAAGCAGCAGGGCGACGCCGGTGTTGGCCAGCAGGGCCAGCAGGCCGACGGCACCCATGGTGGCCGCATCCGGGACGCCACCTGCCTGCCAGAGCCAGGCGGCCTTGGCCAGCACGAACAGGCCGTAGGCCAGCATGGTGGCGCCCTTGACCAGGGCCGCGCGGCTGCGCCAGACCACGGCCATGGACAGCACCGCCAGCGACAGCCCGTAGTTGGCCGCGTCGCCGGCGAAATCCACCGCGTCGGCCAGCAGCGAGACCGAGCCGGCCTGCCATCCGGCGACCAGCTCGACGACGAACATGAGCGCATTGACCCAGAGGGCGATCCAGAGCGCGCGTTTCCACCGCGGGTCCAGCGCTTGTGCCTCAGGGGCGGATCCGGTGCTGCAGGTGGTGTGGCAGGAGCAGGCCATGACAGTTTTCGCTTGTGCGGGGTCGATACGCAGGGCATCATTGGAAACCCTGAAGTGGCTTGAAGGTCAAGCCGGCAGGCAGGAGGTGCACCCATGTCAGACCCGGGACTGCGCATCGGCGAAGCGGCACGCCAGACCGGCCTGACCGCGGCCAGCATCCGCTACTACGAGCAGGAGGGACTGCTGCCTGCGCCCCCGCGCAGTGGCAGCAGCTACCGGATCTACGGCGAGGCCGACCTCCACCGCCTGCGCTTCATCCGGCTGTGCCGCGCGATGGACATGTCGCTCGGCGAGGTTCGCACCCTGCTGGGTCTGGACCTCAAGGACAAGGCCGACTGCCGGGCGGCCCGCCAGACACTGGATGAGCACCTGGCACATGTGCGCCAGCGGCTGTCGGAGCTTCGGGCGCTGGAGCGCAATCTCCGGTCGCTGCGGGACCGGTGTGACGGCAGCTCAGACCAGTGCCACATCATCGAGGCCCTGCACCGGCAGGCCGACCTGACGCCGGCCGACGCGCTGCGCGGCGCCTGAGGGCGTCATGTGTGACCGACAGGGGCGCTCGTGCCCGCGCCGGGCAGCTGCAGCCGTGCCTTGTCCAGCCACAGCTGCAGGCTCTCGAGCAGGTCCTTGCGGCTGAACGAACAGCTCTCCTCGGTGAACAGGGCGCTGGACTCCATCCGGTCCAGCAGGCCGGACAGCACCGTGCCGTAGCGGGGTGGCAGGGCACCGATCAGGGCGTGGCTTTCGCGCGTGGCGGTGCAGAAGGCCTGGTCGGCGGCCTGACCCTGTCGCAGGCGCTCCAGGTGGTCCGACATCTGCCGCCATTGCAGCAGGGCGGTTTCGCCTGCGGTGGAGGTTTCCTTGCGGTCATCGGTCATGGGGGTGTCTGTTCAGTGCTGTGGGCGGTTCGACCACCGGTGGCAGGGCCATGCCGCGTTGCGCCATCAGGGTGCGCAGGCGGTCCGGATAGTCGGTGATGATGCCATCGACTCCCCAGTCCAGCAGGCGCTCCATGTCGGTGACCTCGTTGACTGTCCAGGGAATGACCTGAAGGCCCAGCCGACCGGCGCGGGCGATCAGCTGCTGGCTGAGGTCCCCATGATGGGGTGACCAGACCTGTCCGCCGGCGGCCGCGACCAGGGCCGGCACGTCCTCATGTTCGCCCAGGCGCAGCCCGCCGGTCCATTGGCCATCTTCGACCGTGTTGAAGCGGGGCAACTGCGCGGTCAGGTGGATCACCGGCAGGTCCGGCGCGATCTGCCGCACGGCGGCCAGCGTCCGCCAGTCGAAGCTCTGGATGCTCACGCGCGAGGCCATGCCCCAGGCGCGGACGACCTCGACCACGGCATGCGCAAACGCCATCGGCGGCGCAGACTCGGCCGGGCGCGCCGGGTCGAGCTTGGTCTCGATGTTGAAGCGCACATGATCGGCGCGCAGGGCACGGACCCGCTCGAACAGGGCGGCCAGGGTCGGGATGGACTGTCCGTCGACCGGCTGCTGGCGGGGGAAGACCGTGGCGTAGCGGGAGACCGGGTTGATGCGGCCGATGTCCAGTGCGGCCAGCTCCGAGAGCTTGCGCTGGAAGAACGGCAGGCCGCGGGACTGGAGCCAGCGTCCGCTGGCATCCCGGGTGATGTCCGGGTTCGGGGCGGTGTCGTGCGAGATCACGGGCACGCCGTCGGCCGTGATCACCACGTCCAGTTCCAGGGTGTGGACACCGATGGCCAGCGCGAGCTCGAACCCGGCCAGCGAGTTCTCGGGGGCCAGGCCGCGGGCTCCGCGGTGACCCTGCAGGTCGAAGGCCGGTGCAAGCAGCGGCCACAGGCCCAGCAGTGCGGCTGCCGCGCAGCCGGCCATTCGCCCCCGGCTGGTCCGGAAGCGCCCTGCGATCGGGAACGCCTGCCAGGACATCCAGCCGGCTCAATGCCCCAGGATCTTCGACAGAAAGTCCCGGCTTCGTTCGTTCTGCGGATTGTGGAAGAACTCGGCTGGGGTGTTCTGCTCGACGATCTGTCCCTGGTCCATGAAGATCACGCGGTCGGCCACCGCCTTGGCGAAACCCATTTCATGGGTGACGCAGATCATGGTGATGCCCTGGCCGGCCAGCTCGATCATCACGTCGAGCACCTCCTTGATCATCTCGGGGTCCAGGGCCGAGGTGGGCTCGTCGAACAGCATGATTTTCGGTGTCAGGCACAAGGCCCGCGCAATGGCCACCCGCTGCTGCTGTCCCCCGGACAGCTGCAGCGGGTACTTGCGCGCCTGTTCGGCAATGCGCACGCGCTGCAGTTGCTGCATGGCACGCTCCTCAGCCTCCTTCTTGGGCACCTTGCCCACCCACATGGGCGAGAGCGTGAGGTTCTCCAGAACCGTCAGGTGCGGGAACAGGTTGAACTGCTGGAACACCATGCCGACATTCTTGCGCACCTGGTCGATGGCCTTGATGTCGTCGGTCAGCTCGATGCCATCGACCACGAGGCGACCTTGCTGGTGTTCCTCGAGCCGGTTGATGCAGCGGATCAGGGTGGACTTGCCCGAGCCTGACGGTCCGCAGACAACGATGCGCTCGCCCCTGGCGACATCGAGATCGATGTCCCGCAGGACGTGGAAGTCGTTGCCGTACCACTTGTTGACTTTCTCGAAACGGATGATGGGTTCGGTCATGTTGGACTCTCAGCGTGCCTTGCTCGTCGACAGCTGCTTCTCGACCCACAGGCTGTAGCGGGACATGGCGAAGCAGAAGATGAAATAGATGAGGGTGATGAACAGGTAGGCCTCGATCTTGAAGGGGCGCCACTCGACGTCCGAGTTCAGCGCCAGCGCCAGGGCGCCGGTGAGCTCGTAGAGGCTGACGATGGTCACGAGCGAGGTGTCCTTGAAGATGGAGATGAAGTTGTTCATCATGCTCGGCACCACCATGGCCAGGGCCTGCGGCAGCACGATCTTGCGTTGCGTCTGCCAGTAGCTCAGACCCAGGGTGTCCGCCGCCTCCAGTTGTCCCTTGGGGATGGCCTGCAGGCCGCCGCGGATGATCTCGGCCATGTAGGCGGCCGCGAACAGCGTGATGCCGGCCACCACACGCACCAGCACATCGATGGACATGCCCTGAGGCATGAACAGTGGGAACATGAACGATGCCATGAACAGCACGGAGATCAGAGGGACACCCCGGATCAGTTCGATGTAGACGATACAGGCCGAGCGGATGGCGGGCAGCCGGCTGCGGCGGCCCAAGGCCACCAGGATGGCAATGGGAAAGGCCAGAAAGATGGACAGGGTGGCCAGCATCACGGTCAGTGGCAGGCCGCCCCACAGGTCGGTGCGCACTTCGCTCAGCCCGAAGCGGCCGCCTCCCATCAGGATGAAGAAAACCACCAGGATGCCGACCCACATGATGGCCAGCCAGGGCTTCCAGAACCAGCGGATGCAGCTGAGCACCAGTCCGCCGACCATCAGCGTGGTCGCCAGCAGCGCGCGCCATTGTTCTTCGAACGGGTAGCGGCCGAACACGATGATGCGGTACTTCTCGGTCACGACGCCCCAGCAGGCGCCGCCGCCACGGGCGGCCTGACAGGCATCGGCGTCTGCGCCGAACACCGCGCCGGTCAGGCCCCAGCGCCACAGCGCCGGGATTGTGTAGACCGCGAGCGCGAGCAGAAAAAGGGTGGTGAGGCTGCTGCGCCAGTCGGCGAACAGGTTGCGGCGCATCCAGGCGAGCGCCCCGGTGGTGCGCACGGGCGAAGGACGGGGGGCAATGGGGGTGAACGTCTGTGCCATGCGAGTGCCTCAGCGTTCCTTGATGGCCATGCGCTGGTTGTACCAGTTCATGATCAGCGAGGTGGACAGGGATGTGGAGAGGTAGACGAGCATGATGATGGCGATGCACTCGACCGCCCGGCCGCTCTGGTTGAGGGTGGTGTTGGCGATGGAGACCACATCGGGATAGCCCACGGCCACCGCCAGCGAGGAGTTCTTGGTGAGGTTCAGGTACTGGTTGGTCAGTGGAGGAACGATCACACGCATGGCCTGCGGGAGGATGACCAGCTTCATCTTCTGGCGCTGGCTCAGCCCCAGCGCTGCAGCCGCCTCGTCCTGCCCGCGGCTGACCGACTGGATACCGCCTCGAACGACCTCGGCCACGAAGGCGGCGGTGTAGATGACCAGGCCGATCAGCAGGGCCAGGAACTCTGCCGAGGCGCTGGCACCGCCATCGACCATGAAGGCCAGCTGCTCGGGCACGTTCCATTCGCGCGGCATTCCGGCGAACACCCAGCCCACGACGGCCAGCACCACCACCAGGGCCAGCGGCACCCAGAAGCGGTCGCCATCCTGGCCGGTCAGCTCGAAGCGCCGGTGCACCCGCTGGCGCCACAGCCAGCCGGCCACCAGACCCGCCAGCGCTCCCGCCAGGACATGGCCGATACCTGCCGCAGGGACCGGAAACGCCAGGCCCGCCTTGCTCAGGTAGACCAGTCCGGCCGCACTCCAGGCTTCGTTGGAGGCTGGCAGGATTTCCAGGAAGAACAGGTACCACATCAGCAGCTGAAGCAGGATGGGCACATTGCGGAAGAGTTCGACATAGCCGTAGCACAGTCCGCGAATCAGGGCGTTGCGCGAGAAACGTCCCACACCGATCGCAACGCCGATGATGGTCGTCAGAACGATGCCTGCCACCGCCACCTTCAGCGTGTTGAGCACGCCGACCCAGATGGCCCTGCCGTAACTCTGGTCGGGTTCGTAGGCGATCAGGGTCTCACCGATGTCGAAACCGGCGGGCATCCCGAGAAAGTCGAAGCCGCTCTGGATGCCCCGCACACGCATGTTCTCCTGCATGTTGTGGGCGAGGAACCAGAGTCCGGCGGCAATCAGAACAATGGCGATGGCCTGGAAGATCAGGCCGCGCGTGGCCCGGCTGTTGAGCGACCAGGTCTTTCGGCGGGGGGGCACAGACATGTTCAAGCTGTCCTCTCGGGTGATCAGGCAACACGGACCCCGACGTGCCCTGGGGACGTCCGGAAGTTCACTGCCGTTGCGAAAGCCCCCGGTGACCGCGAAGGCCCCGGGGGGTCAGACCATCAGCGGATGGGCGGGGCGTACATCAGCCCGCCATTGGTCCAGAGGTTGTTGCTGCCGCGCGGCAGGCCGATCGGTGTCTTGGGACCCACGTGGCGCTCGAACTGCTCGCCGTAGTTGCCGACGGCCTTGATGGCGCGGTAGGCCCAGTCCTTGTCCAGGCCCAGCAGCTTGCCGGTGTCCTCGTTGCCGGCACCCAGCAGGCGCCGCACGTTGGGGTTGGTGCTGCTGGCTTTCTGCTGGTCGACGTTGGCCTGGGTGACGCCCAGTTCCTCCGCCTCGAGCAGGGCGAATCCGACCCACTTGACGATGTTGTACAGCTCGTTGTCACCCTGGCGCACGGCCGGACCGAGGGGTTCCTTGGAGATGAGCTCGGGCAGGATGACGTGCTCTTCGGGCTTGGGCACTTCCTTGGAACGGATGGACGCCAGGCCCGAAGCGTCGGTGGTGTAGGCCTGGCAGCGCCCGGCGACGTAGGCGGCCGTCGCGGCTTCGACCTTCTCGAACACCACCGGGCGCAGGTTCAGGTTGTTGGCGCGCGAGTAGTCGGTCAGGTTCAGTTCGGTGGTGGTGCCCGATTGCACGCACACGGTGGCGCCCTTGAGGTCCTTGGCGCTCTTGATGTTGAACTTGGTGGGCACCATGAACGCCTGGCCGTCATAGAAGTTCACGCCGGTGAACGCCAGGCCCAGCGAAGCGTCACGGGTCAGGGTCCAGGTCGTGTTGCGCGAGAGCATGTCCACCTCGCCCGACTGCAGGGCCGTGAAGCGCTGCTGGGCCGTCAGCGGCGAAAAGCGCACCTTGTTGGCGTCGCCCAGGATGGCGGCCGCGACGGCGCGGCAGGTGTCCACGTCGAGACCGCTCCAGCGCCCCTGGCTGTCGGCGGCCGAGAAGCCGGCCAGGCCGGTGTTCACGCCGCAGATCAGCGCGCCACGTTGCTTGATGGCATCGAGGTCCTTGCCCGCATGGGCCGGTGTGACCGTCAGGGCCGTGGCTGCCGCGGCCAGGCCCAGGAATGCAGCGGATTTCAGGGAGGTGCTTGTCATCGGATGGCTCCAGTTTGTAGTTGATGTCGTCTGTCGGGCGGCATGCACCACCGGGGTGCAGTTGCAGGCCGCAGAGCGCATGGTGCCGCGGCGAACGCGGCTGGTCATCGGGGTTTACGTGAGAGATTTATGCAAGTGATGCATGGCTTGACCCCTTTTCGTGAGGCCACCCGGCAAGGTGCAGGTTTCGTGCCAGACGCAGGCGGCTGCGGGGTCGCCGGGCCGTCTCAGGGGTGACAACCGGGTTTTGTCTGGCGCTGCCCGTGACCGTATGCTGCCTGCGAGGCTGCGGCCCGGCGCCCCGGCCTGTTCCGTGTCCGACCAGGCATTCCACCAGAGGAGACAGCCATCCATGCACTCGCCTGCAGAAGCGATCCGCCCGCATCACCGTTTCTGGCCCCGGCGCCTGCCGCACCGGATCCAGCCACCGTCGACTTCCCTCTGGACCAATCTGGAGGTCAGTGCCCGCCGCTATCCGGACAAGGCGGCGCTGGTGTTCTTCGACCGCGTCACCAGCTACCGGCAACTGCTCGAACAGGCCGAGCGGCTGGCGGCCCATCTGGCGCAAGCCGGCGTGTCGGCGGGGGACCGCGTCATCCTGCTGATGCAGAACTGTCCGCAGTGGGTGGTGGCGCACTTTGCCATCCTGCGGGCCAATGCGGTGGTGGTGCCGGTCAACCCCATGAACCGGGCCGAGGAGCTCAAGCACTACATCACCGACCCCGACGTCAAGGTGGCCATCTGCGCCGCCGACCTGGCGGCCGACCTGCTGCAGGCCAGCAGCGAACTGCCCGAGGACCGGCGCCTGGCCCACCTGGTGGTGGCGCATTACCACGATGCCTTCGGTGACCGGGCCGAACTGCCCGCGGCCTGGGAGCCATGGCTGCGCACGCGCCACCCGTTGCCGGCCATGCCGAGCGGGCAGGTGGTCGACTGGGCGCATGCCCTGTCCTGTGACGCTGCGCCGCCGGGGCATGACCGCCAGCCCGCCGACCTGTGCGTGCTGCCCTACACCAGCGGCACCACCGGACTGCCCAAGGGCTGCATGCACACCCATGCCAGCGTGATGCACAACGCCATGGCGGCCAGCCTGTGGGGCAACAGCACGCCGGAGAACATCAACCTGCTGGTGGTGCCCATGTTCCACATCACCGGCATGGTGGTGGGCATGCACACCGGGGTTTACACCGGCTCGACCCTGGTCATCATGCCGCGCTGGGACCGGGACCTGGCCGGCCGGCTGATCTCGGCCTGGCGGGTCACACACTGGTCCAACATACCGACCATGGTGATCGACCTGCTGGCCAGCCCGCAGTTCGACCGCTATGACCTGTCCAGCCTGGTGTTCATCGGGGGCGGCGGAGCCGCCATGCCGCAGGCGGTGGCGCAGAAGCTTCAGGACCTCTACGGACTGCGTTATGCGGAAGGCTACGGACTGACGGAGACCGCAGCCCCCTCGCACAACAACCCGCCCGACGCGCCCAAGCAGCAGTGCCTGGGCATTCCCTTCATGAGCACCGACGCCCGGGTGGTCGACCCCGACACGCTGCGGGAGATGCCGGTGGGCGAGGCCGGCGAGATCATCATCCGCGGGCCGTCCGTGTTCCAGGGTTACTGGAAGCGGCCGGAGGCCACCGAGGCGGCCTTCGTCGAGTTCGAGGGCCAGCGCTGGTTCCGCTCGGGCGACCTCGGCAAGGTCGACGAGGACGGCTACTTCTTCATCACCGACCGCCTCAAGCGCATGATCAATGCGAGCGGTTTCAAGGTCTGGCCGGCCGAGGTGGAGGCACTGATGTTCCGGCATCCGGCCATCGCCGAGGCCTGCGTCATCAGCACGCGCGACGAATACCGGGGCGAGAGCGTCAAGGCGGTGGTGGTGCTGCGCCAGGAGGCGCGCGGCCAGGTCAGCGAGCAGGACATCATCGACTGGTGCCGCGAGCACATGGCGGTCTACAAGGCGCCCCGCGTGGTGCAGTTCGCCGACGCCCTGCCCAAGAGCGGCAGCGGCAAGGTGATGTGGCGCCTGCTGCAGGAGCAGGAGGGGGCCTGAGACGGACGGCACAATGGCGTGCATGTCCGCTCGACCCTCCTGGCGCCGCGTATGGCAGCCCCGCCGTGGCCTGTTCTGGCTCATGCTGGCCTTCAACGGCCTGTCCTCGGCCATGGCCTGGTACCTGAACCTGGCGCGTCCTCAGGGCCCGTTGCTGTTGCTGCTGACCGCGATGGCGCTGGGCAATGCCTTCATGGGCATGTGGCTGCTCTGGCGCCTGTGGTCCGAAACCCCTCCGGCCGATGCCGGCAAACCCCAAGGAGACACCTATGTTCAAGTGCCTGCTGATCGACAGGAATGAAGAGAGCGGTTACCGCTGCGAGCTGACCGAACTGGACGAGGCGCGTCTGCCGGCCTCTGGCGACGTGACGGTGAAGGTGGACTGGTCCACCATCAACTACAAGGACGGGCTGGCCATCACCGGACGTTCGCCGGTGGTGCGCAGCTTTCCCATGGTGCCGGGCATCGATTTCGCCGGCACGGTGCTCGCCAGCGACCATCCGCGCTGGAAGGCGGGCGATGCCGTGATCCTCGACGGCTTCGGCGTCGGGGAGACCCACTGGGGAGGCCTGGCGCAGAAGGCGCGGGTCAAGGGCGACTGGCTGGTGGCGCTGCCCGAAGGCATGGACACCCGCGAGGCCATGGCCATCGGCACCGCCGGTTACACGGCCATGCTGTGCGTGATGGCGCTCGAGAAGCACTGGACCGAGGCGGGCATGGCGCCGGGCACCGGCGAGGTGCTGGTGACGGGGGCCGGCGGGGGTGTCGGCAGCGTGGCCATCGCGCTGCTGGCGGCGGCCGGGCACACCGTGGTGGCCTCGACAGGCCGCCCTGAGGAGTCCGATTACCTCAAGGCCCTGGGCGCGGCCGAGGTGATCGACCGCGCCAGCCTGTCGGCGGCGGGCAAGCCGCTGCAGAAGGAGCGCTGGATGGGGGTCGTCGATGCGGTGGGCAGCCACACCCTGGCCAACGCCTGCGCGTCCACCCGCTATGGCGGCGCCGTGACGGCCTGTGGCTTGGCCCAGGGCATGGACCTGCCGGCCTCGGTGGCGCCCTTCATCCTCCGGGGCGTGACGCTCTACGGGATCGACAGCGTGATGGCGCCGCTGGCCCGGCGCGAGGCGGCCTGGCGGCAACTGGCGCAGCGCCTGGACCGCAGCAGGCTCGCGGCGATGACGCGGACCATCGGCCTGGCCGACGCGATCGCTGCTGCCGGGGACATCCTGGCCGGCCGGGTGCGAGGCCGTCTGGTGGTCGACGTCAACGCCTGAACAGCCCTGCGCGCGCTCAGACCGGCGCGTTCTGGGGGGAGGGCGTGGGCTGGCCCGCTGGCGCCCAGCGGCGGCCGACCCAGCCGGTCCAGGGCAGGAAGAACAGGGCCAGCCCCAGGTTGAAGGCCAGGTGGGCGATGGCCACCGCCTGGTCGGGGGTCTCGCCGAGCGCGATGGCCCAGCGCGCAAACGGGGTGATCCAGGGCAGCATCAGCAGCACGCCGATGCTGTTGAAAAGCGTGTTCATGAGAGCGGCACGACGGGCGAAGGCATCCATCGGGATGCTGGCGATGAGGGCGGTGACGGTGGTTCCGGCGTTCGAGCCCACCACGATGGCGATCGCGGCCTCCGGTGGCAGCACGCCCTGCTGCACCAGCACCACGGACAGGCCGGAGACGACGCTGCTCGATTGCAGCACCATCGTCACCAGGGCACCCAGCAAGACGCCGATCCAGGGCACGCTGGCGCGCGAGAGCTGCTCCAGGATCCGGGGGTCCTGCCGCAGCGGCTCCAGCGACTGGCCGATCAGGTCCAGGGTGAAGAAAATGAACCCGAAGTAGAAGATCGCCCGCCCGATGACCCGGATCTGCAGCGGCAGCATGGTCAGCAAGCCCCCGACGACGATCAGGTACGGACCGATCTGTGTCAGTTCGAACGACACCAGCCAGGCGGTGGCGGTGGTGCCGACTTTCGCGCCCAGCAGCACCGCCAGACTGGCCGCGAAACTCAGGGTGCCCGCGTTGACCAGGGCAACGACCAGTGCACTGACGGCGCTGCTGGACTGGACGACGGCGGTGACGCAGGTGCCCAGCAGGAACCCCCCGAGCCGGTTGCGTGTGGCCAGACCCAGCCAGCGCGGCAGGCGGTCGCGTCCGACCTCCTGCAGCTCCTTGCTGAAGTGTTCCAGTCCGTACAGGAACAGCAGCAGGGTGCTGAGGACCAGGACGAGCAGCTGGAAATCGCTGAAGTCGGGCATGGGCATGCGCCAAGCTTACCCGTCCTGCCGGCGTGGCGCCGCAGCGTGATGCGCCCGGGGCGGCTTCAGGTGTTTTCAGGTGCCGGAACGATGTGCCGGTAGGCGTGCCAGGTGGCATGCCCGATCACAGGTCCGACGATGATCAGGCCCAGGAACAGCGGCAGCATGGCCAGCAGGATGAGCACGGTGATCAGGGCGCCCCACAGCAGCATCACCCCCGGGTTCTGCAGGCAGGCCCGGATGCTGGTCAGGCCCGAGGAGATGGCATCGGTCTGCCGGTCCATGATCATCGGGATCGAGATCACGCTGGTGACGAAAATCAGTCCTGCGAAGATGCCGCCGACCACGGTGTAGGTGATCAGGAAGCCGAGGTTTTCCGGGTCCACGAGCATGGCCAGGATGTTCACCTTCTCGGGCATGGTGTTGAAGCTGACGGCAAACACCACGAGGGAGGCTCTCCCCCAGAGCATTTCCAGGATCAGCAGCACGCCGGCGAAGATCGCCATCGTGCCCTTGGTGGGCTTCCACGCCTGCAGGGACGCACGCAGCGAGGGGCGGTGGCTGTGGGTCTGCATGGCCCTGGAGGCGTCGTACAGCCCCAGGCACAGGAACGGACCCATGAGCAGGAAGCCGGCGCTCAGGGCCAGGACATACTCGGGTGCGCGCTGGAACACCGCCAGCAGGGCATGTCCCATGGCAAAGAAGCACAGGCCATAGAAAAGGCCGATGCGGGGGCAGCGCCGGAAGTCGGCCCAGCCCAGCCGCAGCCAGCCGATCGGGTCAGCCGGTCGCAGGTCGGCCAGCGCCAGGCTGAAGATCGAACTGGGCGGGGGCGAAGGCGGTTCGCCGGACGGTATGGCGTCGGCCATGGGGTTCTCACTCCTTGCCGTCCACTATAGCCAGCGGCCGCCGGGGCGGCACACATGGTTTTCCCCGAGAACCCGCCAGGGTATCGGACCGGACAGGATGCGGTCAGTGCGTCGAGGCGTGCGGCTGCCTGGCGCGCGCCCGGCTGGGCTGGGGCATCGGCTGGCGGCGCATGTGCAGGGCCAGGGCCGCGTCCAGGGATTGCGTGTGCTTGGCAAACCAGGCCGCCAACTCGCCGGCCATCTCCCGCACGGCCGGATACTGGCCGGCACGCGCCATGGCCAGCCCCTCGCGCAGCACGTTGAGCACCACCCGGTGCTGCAGCATGTGGATCTCCGCGGAGGAAAACCGGGTGCGCCGCATCCATTCGTCCTCCCGGCCGAAATGCTGCTCCGTGTGTTCCACCACCGCCTGCCACGCGTGCGGCAACGCCTCGTCCCCGGCCTCCTGGGCTGCGGCGAGCAGGCCCACGAAGGCACGGTGCACCTCGTCCATCGGCTCGTAGCCAAGCAGCAGGGCATCGGACCACTGAACCTTGTTCATCATCTTCTCCTGGGTAGCCTCGGTAACGTCTGGCACTAGCTTGACAGGCCGGACAGCAGGCCGTCTTGATCCAGCGCAGAAGTTGGTCATGCCCGGCCCGCGTCGGCGGCCTCGGTGTGCTCGTGGCTACACTGGGGCGCATGACCCGTCCGTTTCCTCCCCCGACCGTGGCCCCCGGGCAGTTGCAGGCCCGCTTGTCCGAACAGGGGTTTGCCCTGCTCTCCGGTGCCGATGTGCCGGGTTGGCTGTCGGTCCCGCGGCCGCAGCTGGACGATCTGGCATCGGCCTGGGACGACCTCCCGCCCGACGCCCACCTGCGCGATGGCGGGCGCTACCGGTACCGGCGCCACAGCTGCTTCGTGGTCGATGGCGGGCAGGTGCGGCAGGTGCCGCACCGCGCGCACTGGCAGCCGCTGGAGTACAACGCCCTGCACGGCGGCATGCAGCGCTGGTTCGAGCCGGTGCATCCCGAAACGGTCGCCAGACCCGTCTGGTCCCGCCTGCTCACCCGGGTGGGCGATGCGGCGTCGGCGCTGCGCGGGGCTCAGCCCTGGCACGTCGAGGCCCACCTGTTCCGCATCGACACCGCCGACGGCATCGGCCGCCCCACGCCCGAGGGAGCCCACCGTGACGGCGTCGACCTGGTGGCGGTGTTCATGGTGGGGCGCCATGCCATCAAGGGGGGTGAAAGCCGGGTTTTCGAGACCGCCGGTCCGGCAGGCCAGCGTTTCACCCTGACCGAGCCCTGGTCCCTGCTGCTGCTCGACGACGAACGGGTGATCCACGAAACCACGCCCATCCAGCCCCTGGAACCCGGCCGGACCGGCTGGCGCGACACCCTGGTGCTGACCTACCGGCGCGGTGGCTTCCAGGGCGACTGACTTCAGCGGCGGATGGCGTTGGGAAAGTACATCGCGGTCAGGCTGCGGCTGTGGACCGGCGAGAAGCCTTCGGCTGCGGGGCCCGAGGCGGCCCCGTAGCGGCGCCAGTCACGCACCCAGTGCAGGGTGTCGCAGATCTCCACCAGGCCGATGGTTTCCCGGTCGCCGATCAGCACGCCGTGCACACGCAGGCCCAGCCGTTCCTTGGCCTGGCGCAGATCGGCCAGCGCCGCCGGGGTGAGGCCGAACTCGCCGTCGCTGACGATCAGGACATCGGCATCCTGCCAGGACTGGAGCTGCACGGTCTGCAGCGCCCGTTCGATCGGCGTCTGCACGTCGGTGCCGCCGTCGAAGGCCTGTCCGATGAGGTCCAGCAGCGCATCCAGCCCCTGGGCATCCCGGCCGAGGGAGCGCTCGAGGACCTCGCCCGGCCCCCCGAAGGCCAGCAGGCGGCAGTCGCGGTGGCCGGCATGCGCGCTGCGCAGGGCCTGCAGCACGCAGGCCTTGGCAACGTTCTCCGGCGCACCCTGCATCGAGCCCGAGGTGTCCAGGCAGACGATCATCGGGCCAAGACCGAGGGGGGCATCCTGCCGGCTTGCGGTCGCCCCTTCGGGCCGGGGACGAGGCGTCGGTCGCGGCCACCGGTCGCGGTCGTCGTAGGTCAGGAGCCGGGCTTCGGCAAAGCGCGCGCGCCACAGGCGGCGCAGCACCGGGTGGGTGAGGTTCAGGCTTTCGCTGCCTGTCATGCGGGCGATCACCCGTGAAAGTCGCACGCCGTCGACCGCAGAGGGCTCGGGCCGGCGGTCGTCGTCGCCTGGGCAGGGCACCGAGTGCCCGGATGGGCGGGTCTCCGGTCGCACGGTGTGTGCCGGTGGCCGGCCGGCGTCGGCCTGGCGCCGGCCCACGCCGTCGATGAACCGGACCAGCGCCGGCAGGCGCTCGAGCAGGCTGCCGATGCGCCGGGCCTCGGCCCACTCACGCCGGTTGAGCCGCCCCTGCAACTCGTCCCAGCGCAGGTGGGCCTGGTCGTCCAGCGACTTGAGCAGGCCCAGTGCCTCCTCCCAGCCCTGGCGCTGCAGTGTCCAGTTCTCGCGGAACCCGTCGGCCATGCGGGTGATCGCCTGTGCCCGGGTTTCTCCTGGCGGCCGGTCGATCAGGCTGTCCAGGTGCCACAGCAGGCTTTGCAGCAGCTGCCGTGCGAGGGCCGGCTGGCCGTGTGTGAGCGCGGGCAGGTCCAGCTCGGCCAGCAGGCGCCGCAGCGGTGCGACGGCGTCGGGGTCGCCGAAGTCGAGCGCGGCCTCCGGCAGGCGGCCTGCCAGCAGCGACGCCTGCCAGGGCGCCAGCTGGCCCAGCCGCTCCCCGGCCGTGCCACCGCTGCACACCACCGCCCAGCGCCAGAGTTCGCGAGCGAGCCCCCCGAGATGGTGGTAGGGCTGGTCGTCGGGCGCTGGCACGGGGGCCGTCATGGCCATGGCCTGTCAGTCCTGCCAGGTCACCGGCGCGGGGACGGCGTCGGACCGGTCGTCTTCCAGCAAGGGCAAGGTGGCAAAGCCGTCGTGAAGCCCGTCCAGCCGGGCTGCCAGGGCATCGGTCTGTGCGCAACGGTGCGCATGGGCCGCCTCGATGCGCTGCAACCACGAGGGTGGCAGCCAGCTGTGTGCACGGGCCTGTCCGAGGGTTTCCTCGGCCGCGGCGTGGGTGCGGGCCTGCAGATCGGCCACCCGAAGCCGCAAATCGGCCACCTGCGCCACCCTGGACCGGATGTGCAACCGGCCATAGCGGCGCCGGGCCCGTTCGCTGGTGATGCGCACCAGCTCGGTCTCGCTCACAGGGCCGGCGATGGCGCGGGCCAGGGCGAGCTTGCCGGCGCTGTCATCCTGCGCGTCCGAAGGCGCCCGCCGCTCGACGTCCAGCTGCTGCTCGAAGGCCTGCACGGCGCGCTCCAGGCCTTCGGTCGACAGGGGCGCGGTCTGCGCGACCGTGTCCAGGAACCAGTCGGTCCAGCCCGGCACCTGTTCGGGCCCGGCTGCCAGGGTCAGGGGAAGCAGCCAGGCGTCCCAGACCGAGACCTCGGCTGCGCCCCGGCTGGCCGCCTGCACCTGCAGCAGGTGTGCGGTCTGGCGCCATCGGCGGTCGGAGACGTCCTGCTTCGTGGCGCGGGCGTGCTCGCGGGCAGCAGCGAGCAGCGCCAGCGCCTGTGCGCCCAGGACCACCTCCACCGCCTGCGCGCGCACTCCCTGCAGCATGGCCGGCAAGAGCTGCGCCTGCGCGGCCGGCCGGTCCTCGGGCAGGGCTGTCTTGAGCAACGCGGCGAAATGCGCATCGTCCACCGGTTGCACGGGCACCCGCAGAAGGAAGCGGTCGTAGAAGGCGTGCAGGCTGTCGTCCTGCGGCACCTCGTTGCTGGCCCCCACCAGGCAGACCAGCGGAACGGGCACCCGCTGGTGGCCGTTGTCGAACATGCGTTCGTGCAGCAGGCCCAGCAGGGTGTTGAGGATGGCCGAGTTCGCCTTGAACACCTCGTCGAGGAAAGCCACCTCCGCCTGGGGCAGGTAACCCTGGGTCAGGCGCTCGTAGCGGTCATCCTCCAGCGCCTTGAGCGAGAGCGGGCCGAACAGCTCCTCCGGCACGGAGAAGCGGGTGAGCAGCCGCTCGAAGTAGCGCGAGCCGGGCAACAGGCGCTGAAGCCGCCGGGCCAGCTCGCTCTTGGCGGTGCCCGGCGGCCCCAGCAGGAGGACGTGCTCGCCGGCCAGCACGGCCAGCAGCAGGGCCCGCGCGGCCACGTCGCGCTGGAGCAGGCCGCGTTCGAGTTCGTTGATCGCTGCGGTCCAGCGCTGCGGGGCGGCGTCGGGGGTCATGCCCTTTCGAAGATCGCGGCAATGCCCTGGCCGCCGCCGATGCACATGGTCACCAGCGCGTAGCGGCCCTGCACCCTCTGCAGCTCGTGCAGCGCCTTGACCGTGATCAGCGCGCCGGTGGCACCGATGGGGTGGCCCAGCGAGATGCCCGAGCCGTTGGGGTTGACCTTGGCCGGGTCCAGGCCCAGCTCCCTGGTGACGGCGCAGGCCTGGGCGGCAAAGGCTTCGTTGGCTTCGATCACGTCGAGGTCGGCGGCCGACAGGCCGGTGCGCTTGAGCACCGCCTGGGTGGCCGAGATCGGGCCCACGCCCATGATCTTGGGGTCCAGGCCGGTGTGGGCATAGCCGACCAGGCGGGCCATGGGCGTCAGGCCACGGGCCTTGGCCTGGCCCGCATCCATGAGCAGGACAGCCGCCGCCGCGTCGTTGATGCCCGAGGCGTTGCCGGCGGTGACCGTGCCGTTCTCCTTGAGGAACACCGGCTTGAGTTTGGCCATGTCCTCCATCTTGCAGCCGGGGCGGAAGTGCTCGTCGGTGGCCCAGGCCACCTCGCCCTTCTTGCTCTTGAGCATGACGGGCACGATCTGGTCCTTGAAGCGCCCCTCGGCGGTGGCCCTCTCGGCACGGTTGTGGCTCTCGACCGCCAGCGCGTCCTGCATCTCGCGGGTGATGCCGTACTTGGCCGCCACGTTCTCGGCGGTCACGCCCATGTGGATGTTGTGGAACGGGTCGTGCAGGGCGCCGACCATCATGTCCACCATCTTGGTGTCGCCCATGCGGGCGCCCCAGCGGCTGGCCAGGCTGGCGTAGGGCGCGCGGCTCATGTTCTCGGCGCCACCGCCGATGGCGATGTCGGTGTCGCCAAGCAGGATGGTCTGGGCGGCCGAGACGATGGCCTGCAGGCCCGAGCCGCACAGCCGGTTGACGTTGAAGGCCGGCGTGGTCTCGGCGCAGCCGCCCTGGATGGCCGCCACACGCGAGAGGTACATGTCCTTCGGCTCGGTGTTGACCACGTGGCCGAACACCACGTGGCCGACGTCCTTGCCCTCGGTGCAGGCACGGGCCAGGGCCTCGCGGACCACCAGCGCGCCGAGCTCGGTGGGCGGGGTGTCCTTGAGGCTGCCCCCGAAGGTACCGATGGCGGTACGGACGGCACTGACGACGACGACTTCACGGCTCATGCTGGTCTCCTGGATGGATGGTTGGTTGGCGGGGTAACCCTCACATCCTAACCATGTAGCTGACACCAGGCTTGACCCGGGCCGGACGCTTCACCCGCCTGTCGATTGCCCTGTCCGGTCCTCACGCGGACAGCCGGGCCAGGACCGGCAGCGTCTCTGCGCCGGCCGCGCGGGCGAGGAAGAGTTCGCCCATCGCCGGCGACTGACCCGTCAGGCCCCTGATGTTGACCTGGTGCGTCACGAGCACCAGGTTGTCCGGCCCGCGGAAGTCCGCCAGGGCCTGCAGCACGGCCTGTGTCTGTGCCTGGCCACCGTCGCGCCCGAAGAAGGAATTGAGCGGTTCCCAGACGCGATGCCGGCCAAAGGCCAGGTCTGCGGTCTCGGTGCAGCGGCACCAGGCGCTGGAGCGCACCTCGCCGACGCGCACACCGGCGGACCGGAAGGCACGGGCCACCCGGCGCGACTGCTCGCGCCCGGCTTCACTGAGGTTGCGCTGCGTGCTGCAGTCCCCCAGACGGAACTGGGGCGGATCGCCGATGCCCGGCTCGGTGAGCGCATGGCGCATCAGCAGGATGCAGCCGCCCTCGCGCAGCAGGGCCCAGAACCGGTCGTCCCCGGCGGTGGCCATCCCCCAGGCGGGCACCACCGACCCCAGCAGACCCGCCCCGGCTCCTTTCAGCCAGAACCGGCGCGCGGCATCCGTTGCGGCAGGTCGCGTGCCCATCAGTTGTCCCTGACGTCCGCAACCGGCTGCGCGCCGAAGTCCGGCCGGTCAAGCCAGGCCAGCACCCGGGCTGCCGCGCTCTGCGCAGAGGACAGGGCTCCCTGGGACTGCAGGTCCAGGAAGCGCTGGCGGTCGGGGAACAGGGCCGGATCGCCCCCGCGCAGCTGGACCTGCATGTCGGTGTCGATCACGCCAGGCGCCAGGGACACCAGGCGGGCCCCGCCGGGACGATGCTGCTCGTCGAGCGCGCTGCATCGCGTGAAATGGTCCAGGCCGGCCTTGGCGGCGCAGTAGGGGGCCTGGGCCGCCATGGGGTGGCGGCCCAGGCCGGACGAGATGTTGAGCACCTTGCGCGGACCCTGCCAGCCGCTGCCCAGCCAGCGTCCGGTCGCCCGGAGAAACCCCGCCGTCAGAAGCATGGGTGCCTCCAGGCCCACGCGCAGCGCCATGGAAAGCTGCTCGGGCGGGCAGTGGTCGATCGGGCCGATGGCGGGAATGACGCCGGCGTTGTTGATCAGGGTGGCGGCCGACAGGTCGGCGGTGTCCAGTTCGTCCAGCCATTGCTCCAGGCGTGCCGAGGCCGCACCCGTGTCCGCCAGGTCCTGTGACCACTGGATCAGCCGGCACTCCCGCTCCTTCGCCTCCTGCTGCAGGGCCTCGCTGACCTGCCGGGAGATGCACAGCAACAGGTGCTGCGGCGCCAGGAGCTGGCGCGCCATGGCCAGGCCCATGCCCCGCGAGGCGCCGGTGAGGATGTAGAGGTGCTTCATCGTGATGTGTCCGTCGTTCAGAAAGGGCAGCGGCTCGAAAAGGCCAGGGTGTGACC